>JAVUPY010000024.1 GCA_032252755.1 Terriglobia bacterium | reverse complement strand
GAGCCTAAAGATGACCCGCGGGTAATCGGCATCGCTTCAGCGGCAAAAGAACTCGTTGAAAAACGCGACCTTTGGCTCAATCCCCCTGACGCATCCGCCGACGAATTGAAGAAGCGCACCCTCACCAACCTATATAACCAGCGTCCACAATGGCTCGATAACCTCCACAAGGCCCTCGACGCCGCCGTATTCGCCGCCTATGGCTGGCCTGATAATCTGTCCGACAACGAGATACTGGAACGCCTCCTTAAACTCAACCAGGAGCGCGCCGCCAAAACCAAAGCCGCTGGAGCGCAATCGTGAGCGGCGAAAAACCTGTCGTAAGCAGGCCCCAGACAATCATCGACGCGGGCCACGGCCTCGCAATCGATCAGGCCATGGCCCAGTTTCTCCAGATCGCTCGCGAACGGGACGGCCTTACCCGCAAACTCGTCTCCATTCGTCGCCACATCCTGACCCTCGCCCGTTTCACCGAATCGAACGAACAGACCCAAAGATTCTTGATGAACATCGACGAGCTGATCTGGCCACCACACGGGACTACCGACGCCGTCCGCTTCGCGCTCCGCTATTCCGGTGAGTGCATGACCGGCAAACAGATCAAAGATTTCCTTGAAGAGAAAGGGTTCGACTGGCACCGTTATACAAATCCTGCCGCCGCGGTCCGCAATAGCATTCTGAGCATGATTAAACGCGGCGAAGCATCCGACAGGATTCAGAAAGACGGAACAAAGACATTTCGCTACGTTCCCAAGCAGGACAGGCTTTCGAGGAGAGATCATTGACCTGGGCAACTGACGCCCAGGCAACTGAGAACTGAGAACCGGGAACTGAGTGCTGGTTTGTTCCCATTTTGGAACTCCCCGAGAATTTTCCTCATCTCCAGCCACCGACACCCTTGACCCCACGTTGTACAATTGTTCTGGACACAGTCCATCGAGCGGCGCCCCTAGCGGGCGCCGCAACTGTTTGGGCCCGGTTCTTTCTCATCCCGACCCGTCGCTGCGGTACTGGCCGCGGCCGACGCCCACCCAAGACTCCGTCTTGGGCCTGTTCGCTCTCGTCTTTCGCTCACTGTCGTCTTCATTCTTTGATTCTCAACTTCCGGCCTTTAGCTTTGCGCTCGTCCCTTTGACTTCATCCCCGGTACCTGGTATCCGGCACCCGGCACCCAAGGAGCTCTCCATGTCCACACTTCGTCTTTGCTCTCACATCAAAACCAACGGCATCAAATGCGGCTCGCCCGCACTCCGCCATCACACTCTCTGCTACTTCCATTACCAATGGCAGCGCCGAGACCAGCGCCGAATCCGACTCGGCGGTCCCGTCGCCATGAACAAGAACACCGGCATCGAACTCCCGCTCCTCGACGGCCCCGAAGCCATCTTGGTCTCGATCATGGAAATCCAGCGCGGCCTCCTCGACCAGCGCATCGAGATCAAAATGGGTACCGCACTCTTGTACTCACTCCAACTCGCCCTTCAGGCCCGCATCCCCACGTCCGGCCTCTCCGCCCGCGAACCCGTCCGCGAATGTCCCGAACTCGACATGGACCTGGAAATGGAACGCGCCCGAGCTATGCGCCCCGCCAAAGAAAAGTGCGCCGCCTGCCCCAAACAAGACGAATGTTTATCCCCCCGCAACTGCCGCAAACTCCCCAAATTGCCGAAAGGCTACCGCCGCGAAGGCGACCGCCTTGTTTGTGAACGCTCTCAATCCACCGAAAAAGATGATTCGTCATCCCGAGCGGAGCACGCGTCAGCGTGCGTAGTCGAGGGACCTGCTTTCTCCCCGACCGAAGCCACCGCCCTCGACACCATCCCGATCCCCGAGACCGGCACTCACTCGCTCCGAGAAAGTAGCCCCGGGCGTGAGCCCGGGGAAACGGGTCGCAAGCTCTCTCCGAGTCGCGCGAACGCGCGACGCCAGATCGCGTCCCCCGAAGAGCAACAAACGCTCCTTCGGCTCCGCGACTCACGTCGCTCCGCTCAGGATGACACCTCAAAAACCGACGTTATCTCTCACGGCGACAATATTTTGGGATTTAAAACCAACGCGCTCATAGATCTTCCGCCAAAATTTCCGCAACTCGTTGAAACCACACAACCGCAAAACTAGGGGGGCTCGATGGCCCGATGGCACGATTTCAGTCCCCGGTCTCTTCGCCAGTTCCTTCGTCGGCTGTATCATCGCTCCGAGCTGAAGACTCACATTTGCGAACGGCGCGCAGAATGTGGGGCACCAAGGCAGAGGTGAGGAGGAGTTGTGAGGGCGGAGATGGTTGGGGAGTTGTGCAGTTTGGCGGCGCGGTTTCAGGACCAGGGTGAGGTTTCGATCGTTGAGATGCTGGCGAGTACGGGGTACGCCATCGGGGATGAGATTTCCGACGAGGAACTGGAAGGGTATTTGAGAGAGCATCCGGAGCTGGTAAATGCGTGGCTGATCGAGTCGAAGAATACGAGGGAGAGTCCGGCGTGGTATATCTTTCCGCCGAAGGATGGGCCGGAGTGGGTGGTGAGCCATTATCCGGACAACAGCAGGCAGACGTTTACGGACAAGTTCAAGGCATGCGCGTTTTACGTGAGGGTGTACGTGAAGCAGCTCGCGTCGCGACAGACGGCCAGCTACTATGGGCGGGTTCCGAAGTGGAAGGGGTAGGGGAGCAGCTAAGGCTATGGTCAATGAAGTTTCTCCAGCAAGGCGTTGGAGAGTCGTGCTCCTCGCTATTGTGTTCAGTTTCCTCGCCTGCAGGATTCGCGACTACAGCGCTGGGGTTCGGGAGATCGAACGGCGCTAACCTCGGCGGCTAAAGCTGGCTTATTTGAGGCGTGCTCTTCGGCACGGCTGAAGCCGTGCCCTTCAAGACATACCACTTCCCGGAACCGCTGGAAGCTGTGCCTTGATACGTGGGGGACGGAATGGAGACGTGGGGCGCGGAATGGAGCGATGTTGTCAAAATGCGACACTAAGGTTGGGGTTACTGGTTGGGTAATCCTTTACGATTCTTTAACTTAGCTGGATACGAATTTTCTTGACCGGGTTAGGCGGTTGTAGCTAATTTAGAGCATCAGTCAGGCGTAATTCCGATCCTCGGTGGCTGTAGGCTGATGGTACTTGGGCTGGTCCTCCCTGCGGGCCGGCTGCGACGCACCCTGGCAATCCAGATCACAAGCCAAAGGCAGTGATTCGTTTGCGAGAAGCGGCTGTTATCGCGTTGTGTCTTGATTTCGCTATTGCAGGGAAACGAGAACTACCCCACCCTAAACACCAAGAGATGTCGTTCAGGATGGGGACCCGAAGAGTAAGTTGTAAGCGGAAGTTTCGGGATGGAGAAAAGAGCAACTTGGGTAATGGGATGTGCATCGAAAGAAATGGGAGTCACTTCCAGCCCATTAGATCCCAAGCAGACCCCGCGCGGCGGTAGGCTCGTCGGCGATCACCAGCTCGTGACAACCGGTTCCGGCTCATATTTCGGGCTCTATTAAGGAGAATTTCTAAAATGCGTTCAGACAAGGTATTTGAGGCGTTGCACACGGTTCGTAACCGCTATATGCTGTGCCAGCTGGCATCGAAGGCTACCCGCAAGTTTCACAAGCCCAACACACGTATCCAGGAAACGACGAACGATGTGTTGAACCGGATTGCGGAGTCGGAGCGGACGACGGTGATGGCCGAGCCGCTGAACGCGAGCGAGGCGCAGCGTCGGGCTGCGTAGACTGAGTTTTGGACGCTGCGGAGTTTGCCGCATCCGCAGCGTCCAGATAACCCCAGCGGCACATTCCAATCTTCCTTCCTTTCCGAAGAAAATTCCCGTAGGTGAACATGACGATTGCAGAACTGAAAGAAAAGAACATCACGGAGCTCACGAAGATCGCCCGCCAACTCGATCTTCCTGGCGCCAGTGGACTCCGCAAACAGGATCTAATCTTCAAGATCCTCCAGGCGCAAAGCGAAAAAGAAGGGCACATCTTCGCTGAAGGCGTGCTCGAAATCCTGCCGGACGGTTACGGGTTCCTTCGTTCGCCGGACTATAACTACCTGCCGGGTCCGGACGACATTTACGTATCGCCGTCGCAGATTCGCAAGTTCGATTTGAAGACGGGCGACACGATCAGCGGCCAGGTTCGGCCGCCGCATGAAGGCGAGAAATATTTCGCGCTGGTGAAGATCGAAGCGGTGAACTTCGAGTCGCCTGAAGAGGCGCGAAACAAGATTCTGTTCGACAACCTCACGCCCCTTTATCCGCAGGAGCGGCTGAAGCTGGAAACGGTGCGGGACAACATCAGCGCGCGAGTGATGGATTTGCTGACGCCGCTTGGCAAGGGTCAGCGCGGATTGATCGTTTCGCCGCCACGCGCCGGCAAGACGATGATCCTGCAGAACATCGCGAACTCGATCACGACGAACCATCCGGAAGTGGTGCTGATCGTGCTCCTGATCGATGAGCGTCCGGAAGAAGTTACGGACATGCAGCGGTCGGTTAAGGGCGAGGTCATCAGTTCGACCTTCGACGAACCGGCGGCGCGGCACGTGCAGGTTGCGGAAATGGTGATCGAGAAGGCGAAGAGGCTGGTCGAGCACAAGCGCGACGTGGTTATCCTGCTGGATTCGATTACGCGACTGGCGCGCGCTTACAACACGATCGTTCCGCCTTCGGGCAAGGTGCTGTCGGGCGGCGTCGACTCGAATGCGCTGCAGCGGCCGAAACGATTCTTCGGCGCGGCACGCAACATCGAAGAAGGCGGTTCGCTGACGATCATCGCCACGGCGCTGATCGAAACGGGCAGCCGCATGGACGACGTAATCTTCGAAGAGTTCAAGGGCACGGGCAACTGCGAAGTCATCCTCGACCGCAAGTTGTCCGACAAGCGCGTATTCCCGGCGATCGATATTCAGCGCTCGGGTACGCGTAAGGAAGAGCTCATCATTCCCAAAGAAGACCTGCAGAGGATTTGGGTGCTGCGCAAAGTCCTGAACCCGCTCTCGCCAGTGGAAGCGATGGAATTGCTCATCGACAAGCTGAGCAAGACAAGAGGGAATTCGGAGTTCCTGTCGAATATGAGCTCGCTGTAGAAGCACGGTGCAGTTCAATGATTCAGTAGATCGGTGGTGATCGGATCCGGGAGCGGGATGCTCCCGGATTTTTTTCGCTCATGGCGCTGCGCTTTGCCGTCCTCTGTACTACTGCAAAATGCAGTACTGTTAGCGATTCGCGGTGAAGTCGGCGCTCCAGAAATGCGGTGTGTCCCGACTAACTGTTGATAATTCATCTACTTAGCCCGGCCTTCCTGATTTGTCCTTCAGATGCATATAGAAGTATCGAATTCATGCAGTCTCCAAGGTCGTCGGAGGCAATTTATGTCGATACTCTTCGTACTCTTAACTTTCTTACTACTCATATCGATCACATATTTCCGCCGCCAAAGTGCCGAAACGGCGATGCAGATGAAGCCGGCGGTTCGGCCACCAGTTCGTCCACAGCTGACACGCGAGTTGGGGTTCGAGATTCCCAAGGGCTATTGCTTCCATCCAGGACACACTTGGGTTCTGGACGAAGGACGCCAGAACGCACGGGTTGGCATGGATAGCTTTGCCGCGAACCTGCTCGGAAAAATCGAACGCATCGAGATCGGGGCTCTGAATCGCTGGGTTCGGCAGGGACAGAAGCTGCTCACACTCACTCGCGATGGTACAGCCATTGATCTGTTGTCGCCGATCGAGGGGGTGATCACCGCGGTCAATCATGAAGTGATCAAGGATCCGAACCTGATCCTGACCGATCCTTATCGCAATGGATGGATCTGCATCATCAAGTCGCCCGAGATTACGACGAACGTGAGGAATCTCGTGCAGGGGCCGCTGGTTAGTCCATGGTTGCAGCACTCCGTCGGGCGCGTGACCACGATGGCACAGCAGATGATGCCGGCGCTGGTGCAAGATGGCGGCCTGCCGGTGAGCGGAATCATGTCGCAACTCGATCCCGGCTCGCAGCGCAGACTGGTGAAGGAATTTTTCCTGACATAGCGCTTACTCGACAAAAAAAGAAAGGGGGAAAATATGCCAAACAAAAAAGCTATCCTCGTCGATATCAAGCGCTGCATCGGCTGCCAGCAATGCGAACAGAGTTGCCAGCAGGTTCACGGAATGCCGGTGGAACACCAGGCGCAGCTTTCGGAAACCGCACTCACATTCGTAGATCAGAAGGGCGAGAAGTTCGTTCGTCGCATGTGCCTGCACTGCGAAGATCCGGCATGCGCTTCAGCTTGCCTCGTCGGGGCACTCAAGAAGTCCCCACTCGGCCCGGTCACCTACGATTCCAAGAAGTGCATGGGCTGCCGCTATTGCATGATTGCGTGCCCGCAGGGCGTGCCCAAGTACCAGTGGTCGAAACTCGCTCCTTATGTCAAGAAGTGCGACATGTGCTACGACCGCCAACTTGCCGGTGGTATTCCCGCATGTGTTGAAGCTTGCCCGGTACAGGCGAGCACGTTCGGCGATCGCGATGCCCTGCTGCGTGAAGCATGGGAGCGCATTCGGAATGACTCCAGCTATGTGCCGCGTATCTACGGCGCCGAGGAGTTCGGCGGTACGTCGGTGTTTTATATCTCCGATGTTGCCTTTGAGAGCCTCGGGTTCGTGGCGCCGCCGCTCGGTTCGGAGCCGCTGCCAGCGCTTTCCGCGGCCGCGCTGGGCGAAACGCCGACAGTTGTGGTTGTCGGCGGGTCGATACTTGCTGCGCTGTACTGGATCACACAGCGCAAGCGACAGGTGGCATTGGATGAACTGCGGGCACTCGACAACAAGAAGGAGGAAAGGAGCTAGCCATGACCACCGAGAATAAGCCTCGCATTGTTACCTTCTGGCGCGTCGCGACTCTCATCATCTTCATGGTCGGCGCCTATGCGTGCTACCTGCGCTTCTTTCGAGGATGGCAGGCGAGTACGAACCTTTCCGATCTTCAGCCCTGGGGGCTTTGGGTTGGTTTTGGAACGCTGTGCGGCGTAGGACTCTCCGCAGGCGGGTTCGCGATAGCTGCTGCGGTGTATCTGCTGGGCATGGAACGGTATCGGCCGCTAGTACGTCCGGCGGTGCTGCTCTCGTTCCTCGGATACTCGACGGTCTGCATCGGCATGCTGTACGAACTTGGGCTGCCGTGGCGCATCTGGCACCCGATCATTTACTGGAATGGGCACTCGGTGCTGTTCGACGTTTCGCTGTGCGTGATGTGCTACACGACGGTGCTCGCGCTGGAGTTCGCGCCGTACGCCATCGAAAAGATCCCGTACGTGAAGCTTCGGGTTGCGCTTTTGCACTACCATCATCGCGTTCTGATCGGCATCGTGCTCGCGGGCGTGCTGCTCTCGTCGATGCACCAATCATTCCTCGGCGGACTGTTCCTGATTGCGAAGGGTAAGGTCTATCCGCTGTGGTACAGCCCGTATCTGACGACGCTGTTCTACTTATCGGCGATTCCGGCCGGCATCGCAATGCTGACGATCGTGCTTTACCTCTGCGTGCGTTCGCTCAACGTGAAACTGGAATACGGACTGCTGGAAGAGATGAGCCGTGTGATGGGCCTGTTGCTGGCGGTGTACGCGGTTTTCCGCCTGCTCGACCTCATGAAGGGCGGCGGCATCCATTACATCTTCGCGCCACGCGTGGAGACCGCCTATTTCTGGGCCGAGATTGCGTTCCTCGTAATCATTCCTCTGTTCCTGCTTTCCCAGTCGCGCGTGCGCAACAACCCGCAGGCGCTCTATTGGACATCCGCAGTGGTGGTGATGGGCTTTATGGCTAACAGGTTGAACGTTTCCATCACCGCTATTGACGCCGTGACCGGCGCGCACTACGTACCCAAGTGGCCGGAATTCGCGCTCACCATCGCCGTGGTGACCGGGGCAGCCGTACTGTTCCGTCTCGCCGTCATCTACCTCGACATCCTGCCGAAGAAATCATTGGAGCCCGCAAAGGCACCAACCTGGGTTCCCGTGGCCACGGCAGAAGCGTAGGGGCCGTAGACTGTGGATCGTGGATTGTGAATTGAAATTCCGCTCCGATTCATTCGCAACCACGGTCCACTGTCCACGATTCGCGGCGATTGCGCCCCCGGGAGGTCCAAATGGCCGACTCATCATTCACGATCAACAATTCCCGAATCGCTCCGCCCACGGACCTCGACGAAATCTCCGATCCTCTGCTGGAATCCACGGCTGAGTTGGAACGCTGCGCTCACGCCCTCGATCTGGAAGACTGGATCCTGCTCGGGCTGAAACAGTTCGAGCAGGAGACGACTCTGCATACGATCTTTCCGAGTGAAGGATGCGCTAAAGCGGGCGGGAGGCCCGCTCACACCGCGGACGAGAAGCCTACGCCATTGATTCAACCTCTTACCGCTCTCTGGGTGCGTCACTCGACGGTGCGCGGCGCACCGATTGTTCCCCTTTCAATTAGCGGCAGTGCATATCTGAATTCTGTCCGCGCCAAGGCCATGCGAACGACGTGGGCGGCGGCTCTTTATGGACTCGATACGGGCGGCGGAGCGGCGGCAATCATTCTCGATCCCAATGCATACGGAGAGAACGGCCTTCGAGAAGCGGTGAAGCGCATCGGGCAGGTGATGGCGCCTTTTTGCGCTCCGCATCTCTCGCAATCGGCTGACGTGGGTCTTTCTCCCACCATCATTCCCGACGGATTGAACTCCATCGAAATGGAATGGCTGAACGCAGCGTTCCGGCTGTCCGGAAACACCTACACTCGTATTGCCGGCAGACTTTACGGTCCGCCGTTCCTGCCGGAGTCGGATGACGTTGGCTCGGTCGAGAACGCGACCGCATTCTGCCTGATGGAACTCATCCGCTGTGCGACTGGCCACCTGCGCGAAACCCGTGTCGCCATCCAGGGATTCGATCCCGTCTGCCAGAACCTGGCGCACCGTCTCCACCGCTTCGGCGCTCGCATCGTTGCCGTTGCCGATGTCAGTGGCGCCCTGCGAGATCCGCTAGGGATGGATCCCACCGCGCTAATCGCTTACACGCGCGAGAACGAACTGCTTGTGGGGTATCGGCCGGCTGAGGCCATGGTCAATGCCGACCTGCTTGAGTCCGATTGCGATGTGCTCGTCCTGGCGTCCAGCGTTCGCCAGATAGCGCCACATAACGCCGCGCGCGTCCGAGCCCGCTCGATTCTCGAAGTTACGCCGCACGCTATCACCCCCGCCGCAAAAACGGAGTTAAGCGCCGCCGGCAGGACCATTGTCTCTGACCTGGTGTGCGGCGGCCTCCGCCTGCTGTACTACGGAACTGAATCCCAGCGCGCTATCTTTGCCACTCGCCCGCAGCCGTGGCTACGTCGCCGGATCCGACACACCTGGTCTGAAATCGAATCCGCCGGAACTAAATGGCGAGTACCTCTGCACCAGGCTGCCGAAATGCTGGCGGTCGACCGCGTGTCGGAGGTGTTGAGAGCGAGAGGAGTCTGACCAACCGCAAAACCGAAGATCGGGTGAACGAAGAATAACAGTCAAAAAGCGCAACAAAAGGTCCTTCAGCGCCGCTGGTCCGCATCTGAATCAGGCGTGCGACGCTCAGGATGACCCGGAGTCAAGGACTGCTCGGGAAAGGGATCACATTTCCACTTCTTCTTTGTCCTTTTTCAATTTGCGGAGGAGCGAGGTGGTGTGGATGCCGAGGATGCGGGCGGCCTGGGTCTTGTTGTTGCCGGTGGCGGAGAGGACCTCGTGGATGTAGCGCTGCTCGAGTTCGCGGAGGGTGACGAACTGGTGGCCGGTGGGTGAGACCTCGGCGCAGGTCATGACCTCGGCGGGAGTGATGGGCTCAGGCTCGTAGTCGCGGATTTCTTCGGGGAGTTGATCGGCGTCAATCTCGCCTTCAGGGGCGAGGATCATGGTGCGCTCGATGACGTTCTTCAGTTCGCGAATGTTGCCGGGCCAGGAGTAGTGGCGAAGGAGTTCGGCGGCGGCGTGAGTGAAGCCGGAGAATTTCTTTTTCAGATCGCGGTTGTAGCGCTGCATGAAGTCGAGGGCGAGGGGGACGATGTCTTCGGGGCGCTCGCGGAGAGCAGGGATGAAGAGCGGCATCACGTTGAGCCGGTAGAAAAGGTCTTCGCGGAATTCTCCGTGGAAGGTGGCTTCTTTCAGGATTTTGTTGGTGGCGGCGATGATACGGACATCGACGGAGATGGGGCGCGTGCCGCCGAGTCGCATGAATGTACCTTCTTCGAGGACGCGCAGGAGCTTTGCCTGAACGCTGGATGACATGTTGCCGATTTCATCGAGGAAGAGGGTGCCGTGGTGGGCTTTTTCGAGGAGACCCTCTTTGCGACGACGGGCGTCGGTGAAAGCGCCGGGTTCGTAGCCGAAGAGTTCACTTTCGAGAAGCGTGTCGGGAAGCGCGGCGCAGTTGAGTTCGACCATAGGCTCCTGCGCGCGCGGCGACTGGTAGTGGATGGCCTTGGCGAGGACCTCTTTCCCGGTGCCGCTTTCTCCCTGGATGAGGATGGTGGTCCTGTCGGACTCGGCGGCCTTGCGGCACATCTCGAGCATCTCGCGCATTTGCGGATTTTGGGTAACGACGCGGCCGAAGTCGTAACGGCCTTTTTGGGTCTGTACGGTTTCGCGAACGCGGACGCGAAGAGCGAGCATTTCGGAGGCGCGCTGGATGGTGTTGAGCAGGTCGGTGATGTGGAAGGGCTTGATGAGGTAGTCGTAGGCGCCGAGTTTCATCGATTCGACGGCGCGATCGACCATGTGATAGGCGCTCATCATGAGGACGACGGTGCCCGGATTAAGCCGACGGATCTGGCGCAGTACTTCGATGCCGTCAATGCCGGGGAGAACGACGTCGACGAGGGCAAGGTCGGTGTGTTCGGCGGTAAAGGCCTGGACGGCGTCTTCGCCGGACGAGGCGACGGCGACTTCGTAGCCCTCGGCCTGGAGCGCGCGACCAATGGTGCGGAGGGTGAGAGCTTCGTCGTCGACGACAAGAATGGAATAGGACATCAGGCCACCACCTCATCGTGATCGACCGGCATGCGGCCTTCCTGACGAATGGGAAGAGTGAAGCGGACGGTGGTGCCGTGGCCGGGAAGACTAATGATACGGATTTCGCCGCCGTGGCTGCGAATGTAAGCCTGGCTGATGCTGAGGCCGAGGCCTGTGCCTTTGCCGCGCTTGGTTGTGAAAAAGGGTTCGAAGACGTGGGGGAGAACGTCGGCGGGAATGCCTTCGCCGGTGTCAATAACGGTGATCTCGATGTTTTCTGCGAACTTCACTTTTTGGGCCGCGATGGTGATGGAGCCACCTTCGGACATGGCCTGGGCGGCGTTGAGAAGCAGGTTCATCAGCACTTGTGAAAGCTGGTTGGCGTCGGCGGAAATCTGAGGCAAGTCGGCGGGGATATTCTTCTCCAGCGAGATGCGGCGGAACATGGGTTGGTGCTGAAGGAAATAGAAAGCTTCCGCGACGAGGCGGTCGAGATTGATTTTGTTGATGAGGAGCGGGCCGGGGCGCGCGTAATTGAGCAGGCCTCGAACTGCGGACGAAATACGCTTGGCACCTTCGATGCAGCCTTCGACCTCAAGGCGGTGATCTTCATCCTGCATTTCTTTTTGCTCCATCTCAAGGTGGGACATGATTCCGAGGAGTGGGTTATTAATTTCGTGGGCAGCGCCGAGGGCGAGTTGAGCGAGCGACGCGTACTTTTCGTAATCGCTTAACTGCGATTGGAATTGGAGCTTTTCGCGCTCGAGTTCGCGTTCCTGCTGAAGTTTGCGGACGAGTTCCTTCTGGGCCTGGTCGCGTTCGTGTTCGGCGAGGGTGGCGGTTTCGTGGGCGCGGGCGAGTTCTTGCCGGATCAGGCGAAGGTCGTGCATGCGTACAAGGAGGGCGACGAGGAGGACGGCGACCATGCTGAGGATGACGAGCAGGAGCGTGGTTCGCTGGGTGACAAGGCGGGAAAGCCAGCGTGGGTTCGAGAGAACGGCAACGATGACGAGTATGGCGGCAAGGACGAGACTGAGGATAAGAGGTTTGATCGAGGAGTCGGTCGGAACCTCGGTGTAGGCGCTCGTTTTGGCAGACGGCGACGACATAGCTCCTCGTGTTCATGATTGGCTTCGCGAAAATGGGCTGCAGTGATAGGGGTCACGGGGAGGGGTGAGAAAGCAACCGAAGAAGCGAAGAACGGGAGAAGCCAAGAACGGGAAGATGATTCAACCGTTAGGGTCGCCGAGTTCGTGTTCGCAGATGTCGGCGAGGGGGCAGCCGCAGGCGCGGCAGTTTTGGAAGTTGGTACGGTGCTGGTTCATTTCGCTGAGTTCCTGGCCCATGAGGCGGACGACTTCCATGCCGAGGACAGGCCGGGTGCGAATGAAGTCCAGGAACTCTGGGGCGGCGACAAAGCGGAAGGTGCAGTCGGCTTCGCAATGGGCACTGAAGTTGTACGGAGTGGAGCAGAGGGTTGCGGGGAGTCCGATAACGCAGCCCGGGCCGAGGAGCCGTTTAAAGATTTCGCGGCCGTCGTCGGCGAGGATCGAAACGCGGGCGAGGCCGTTTTGAATGATGTAGACGCCGCGGCAGTCGGCACCCTGGCGCACGATGATGTCGTTGCGGAGAGAAGCGACAGGATCGGAGAGCGGCTGAAGGGCCTGGAGAAGTTCCGGCGACAGCTGGAAAGGGCTACAGGGCTGAGAGTTTCCGAAGTTGACGGTCAATGGTTCCCCTGGCGCGGATTATCTGAGCTTCAAGATAAATGTTTGATAAACATCGTTCTGTGATGTGAATCACAATGCCGTATGAGTAGCTATGGGCAGGGAGATACGACGAGCGCGAACTGCAGTTGCTTCAATGGTTTAGACTGCATTGCATGCGACTGCCGTTGGAACTCGCAGCGAGAGTGGCGGAATTTGGCGCACGGGTTCCGGCTGCGGAATTGAAGGGGGCGGCAAGGCGGCTCTCGGATGAATACCGGGCAGGGGCTCCGGCGAGAGCATTGCGGGGCAAGTCTGAGCAGTTGGCGTACTTGATGGTTCGGATGCCGGCGACGTATGCGGCGGTGGTTTCGGCACTTCAGACGGGGCGTGAGTCGATGCCGGGGTTCGCGCCGGAGAACTCGATTGATCTCGGGGCGGGCCCGGGAACGGCGCTGTGGGGGGCGTGCGAGGTTTTTCCTTCCTTGCAGAGATTGCAGGCGCTCGAAAAAGACGCCGGGCTGGTGTCGCTGGGGCGAGAACTGGCGGAGCGAGCGAGCGGCGCGATTCGGGAAGCTGATTGGCACAACATCGATCTGCGCTCGTGGAAGGCAGAAGGGAGATACGCCCTTGTGGTCGCGTCGTATTCTCTGGGCGAGCTTTCGGCGGCGGATCGGAAGCGGGTGCTGCGGGTGGCGTGGGAGGCGTGCGACGGTGCGCTGGCGGTGATTGAGCCGGGGACGAGGAGAGGGTTCGAGGCAATTGCGGAGATGCGGGATTGGCTGATTGCGGCGGGGGCAAAGCTGGCGGCACCGTGTCCGCATGAGTTGGCGTGCCCAATGCGGGTGGCGGGGGACTGGTGCCATTTTTCCGCGCGAGTGGAACGGACGGCGGAGCATCGACGATTGAAAGAGGGCGAACTTGGATATGAGGACGAGAAGTTCTCGTATGTCATCGCGTCGAAGCTGCCGGTGGAGAGGCCGGGCGCGAGGATCGTACGGCATCCGATGCGGTATTCGGGGTACACGAAACTGAAGCTTTGCACAGGGGAAGGGCTGAGAGAAGAAACGGTGACGCGATCGCGAAAAGAGAAGTATCGAGAGGCGAAGAGAGCGGAGTGGGGAGATGGGTGGGAAAGAATTGACGATTGACGATTTTCTCATTGACGAATGAAAAGCATCCGCTATCGGGCGATCGTGCAATCGGAGCGGATGCAGGTCCTTCGGGGAGCCGGACCTCAGTACAGAGTCCGCTGCATATGCAATTCATTACGGCACGGCTGAAGCCGTACCCCTTCAAGCGATTTGAAACGACGCTACATAGTCCAGCCGAGGGCTTCGGCGATTTGGGAGCAGAGGAGCATGGGGTCGAAGGGCTTGGCGAGGACGGCGTCGACGCCGAGTTCGGCGAAGCGTTTGCGGTCGGAGCTTTGAACTTTGGCGGTGAGAAAAATCACGGGGATGGCGGAGACGGCGGGGTTCGAGCGCAAATTATGAAGAGTAGTGGGGCCGTCCATGTCGGGCATCATGACGTCGAGCAGGATGGCGTCCGGGTGTTGTGTTTCGGCGAGGCGGATGCCTTCAGGACCTGAGCGCGCCTGGACGACACTCCAGCCGCAGACGGCCTCGATGCTCATGGCCGCGACTTCGCGGATGTCGTTTTCGTCGTCGACAATCAGAATCTTGCGATCAGCCATTTTCCCCCTTTTCTGCGACTGGTGAAGGATCCGGCAGAACCTGCGCTAACAAGGCGAGGACATGCTGTTCGAAATCGTTGGGCGGAGTTGCGTTCTTGGTGAAGAACTGGGTTCGGCCGAGGGTGAGGCGTGCTCGTTCTTCGGAAGAGAGTTCGCGGCCGGAATAGACCATGACGGGGAGATCGCGAAACTTCTCCGAATGACGCATCCAGTGCACGACGGAGAAGCCGTCGCCGAGAGGAAGGACGACATCGAGAACGAGAAGGTCGGGGCGATATTCGGGGAGGACCTGTATGGCTTCGCGACCGGAGCGCGCAATACGCGTATCGATGCCGTCGGACCGCAGCATGGATTCGATGAGGCGCGAGAGTTCGGGGTCGTCCTCGACGATGAGGACTCGGGTCTTGGCGGCGCGGCCACCCAGGGCTTGACTCAAGGTTCGGAAGAATTGCGACTCCTCTAATGGTTTTGTGACCCAACCCGCGACGGAGCCGTTGCCGCCCTGATTGCCGTCGGGGCGGACCACACTGAAGATGACGACCGGGATGTGAGCGGTTGCAGGATTTGCCTTGAGATTGTCGACGACCTGCCATCCGTTCATGGAGGGCATCAGCAGATCGAGAACAATTAATTCAGGTGGTTCGGCCTGGGCGGATCGAATGGCTTCGGCGCCGGAACCGACGGCGCGCACGTGGAAGCCGCGATCCTCGAGAAGGTGGCCGACGACTTCGCGGACGGCAGCATCGTCATCACAGAGAAGGACGGTAGCGCCGCGGGCGTGATCGGTTTCGTGCGGCGCGGCAGTTTCGGCGAGAGGCAGGGATACATGGAAGGTGCTGCCTTCGCCGAGTTTACTTTCGGCCCAAATCTCGCCGCCATGCTGCTGGACGATACTGCGACAGATAGCGAGGCCGAGGCCGGTGCCGCCTTTTTCACGGGAGTCGGAGGCATCGACCTGCTGGAAACGCTCGAAGATGGAATGGAGTTTGTCGGGTGGAATGCCGCGGCCTTGATCGGCGACGGTGATGTGCACGTGGTCGGATTCGATCCGGCCGACGAAGGTGACGGTGCCTGATGCCGGGCTGAACTTGATGGCGTTGCTGAGCAGGTTGGTGAATGTCTGGATCATGCGATCGGAGTCGGCGAGGACGGTGGCGTTCACGGGTCGGAGTTCGAGGGCGACACCGTTCTTGTCGGCCATGGGACGCATGACTTCGAGGGCTTGGGTCATGAGGTCGCCGATCTCGACTTCGCGCTTCTGCATGGTGACGCGACCGGAGTCGATGCGTTCGATGTCGAGAATATCGTTGATGAGGCGGACGAGGCGGTCGGTGTTGTTGACGGCGATATCGAGCATGCGCTGGGCTTTATCGGGGAAAACACCGACTTTGCCGCCGGCGAGGAGACCGAGCGCGCCACGAATGGAAGTGAGCGGCGTGCGAAGTTCGTGGCTGACGACGGAAATGAACTCGTCTTTCATGCGGTCGATTTCGCGACGGCGGGTTACATCCTGGAAGGTGATGACCGCGCCGATGATATCGCTATCAGTGCCACGAATAGGTGCGCCGGTGTACTGTGCCGGGAAACTGGTGCCGTCCTTGCGCCAGAAGGTTCCTTCGGCGCTGGTGCGCTGACTACCTTCGGTGAGGGCGTGGAAGATTGGGGTCTCGTTCTGCGGAACGGGGGTTCCGTCTGGACGTGTGGGATGGAGCGCGACGAAAACGTCACGCCCGGCGAGTTCACCAGGACCGTAGCCGAGCAAACGTTCAGCGGCGGGGTTGATGAAGGATATGTGGTAGTGCGGGCCGATGCCGATGATGCCTTCACCGGCGGATTCGAGGATGAGTTGTGTCTGGCGGCGGAGACGTTCCGCAGAGCGCTCCAGCAGCCTTCGCTCGCGCAGGTCCTTGAAGATGACGTACATGGCGAACGCGAGAAAGAGGACGGCGCAAGTGCTTCCGATCTGGAGAATAAGAGATACGCTGCGCTGGGCGTTTTGAGTCGCAAGGATGCGATCCTGAAGAGCGCGGAACTGCTGCACCTGCAGTCGGCCCGAGGTTTCGCGGATGCGGTCCATGATCACGCGGCCTCGAATGAGGAGTTGGCGTTGGGTATTGGGGTGGTTGTGCCCGGAACGCCGAAGTTGGACCTGCTCGTCGGAGATGCGGATCTTCTCCTCCACGAGGGAGTCCAATTGCAGGATTGCGGTGCGAACTTCGGGATCGCGGACCTCGGCGAGCAGGCGGTTGATGCTGTTGCGCGCGCGAGGCACGGCTATGAAATAAGGACCAAGAAACGGAGTTTCCCCGGTGAGGGCGTATCCGCGGCTTCCGGTTTCAACGTCCTTCAAAGAGGACATCACGTCACGGAGGTCGTCGAGGATCTGCTGGGTGTGCTGCTCGAAGTTACTGGCGTCGCGGAGGTCCATGGCATTCCTGTAGGAAGCCACTCCGACGATGATGAGAATCACGAGGGCTACGGTGAAGCCTGCGGCAATAGCGCGTTCAGCCGACCATCTCATGAGAGAGCCTTGTCACCCATTTGGGGGAAATCCTGCGAACATGATAGTCGGTCGCAGAGCAATGGAAGAACGGAAAAGCAACCGAAGAACCGAAGATCGGGTGAACCGAAGAACGGGAACAAACGAGCATCCGGGAAGGTACGTTCAGGGGAGAGGTCTCCAAACCGCCGCGTGGAAACCCGCATCCTAGCAGGGGCAAGAACGAGGAGGTCAATGTATGGGTGAGGAGAAGAAGCGGGGTGCGCCCCAGGTGAAGCCGGGAGAACCGGAACACCGGGGCAGCGGGCGAGATCCGGAAGAACGGCCTGCCAAGAAACCTGATGAGATCAGGGAAAGATCACTGGATAAGACATTAGCGGACTCGTTTCCGACGAGCGATCCGCCATCGACAATTCCGGACTCGGAAGAGGGAGAGGACGCGGCGTAAGAAGGCAACCGAAGAACCGAAAATCGGAAGAGCCGGAGATCAAAAGTAAAAAGACAAAACCACGCAAAACCAAGAACAAAGCTAGAGTCAAAAGCCCCACCCGAGGAGATGAAGCCAAGGGTGGGGCACTTCAGTCAACTCATCAGCAGGGGGCGGCGTTATTTGCGGCCGGACTCCGCGGGTGCAGATTTTTCGGTGGCGGTTTCGGGTTTCAGAGAGCGGAGGTAGGCGGCGACGGCCTTGGCGTCCGCGTTGTTGAAGCGGTATTCGGGCATGGGTGGGCGCGGGTGCTTGCCGTCGCGGTCGACGCCGGTCGCAAGGAATTTGAGAATTTGCGGGTCGGACCAGCCCTCGAGTCCGGCGATCGGCGGCGCGGTTCCCGCCCAAGGCATTTCGACAGAAGGTGAGAACATGATTGGAGCGCCCTGGAGCCATTTCTGCTGAATGTAGGCGCCTTTCTGGTCGCGCGGTGTGTGGCAGTCCTGGCAGAGGCCGACTTGGGTTACGAGGTACTTGCCGCGTTGGACGGCGGGATTGGGTTTTGAATTCGATCGAGGCTTCGAGCCAGTTTGTGCCCAGCCCGAAATGACGGTGAGCCCGGCGAGGCACACTACAGCAACGGTGATCTTCATTTTCTTCCCCACAAAGAAGTTGTGCAGCCTGGAGCTGCGGTACGGAGTTGTGCTACGTGCCGTATCCATCCGGGTGCTGCTGGTGCCATTCCCAAGCGCTTCGGATGATCTCCTCGGGATTGGAAATTTGCGGCTGCCAACCCAATTCGGCCCGAATCTTTTCGGAACTGGCGACGAGTACTGACGGATCTCCGGCGCGTCGCGGGCATTCGACAACGGGGATGGGGCGGCCGGTAACTCGACGCGCGGCGTCGATGACCTGGCGAACACTGAATCCGTTCCCGTTGCCGAGGTTGTAGACGAGTTTCTCCCGGGTTTCAATAGCATGCAAGGCCAAAAGATGAGCTTTTGCGAGATCAAGAACGTGAATGTAGTCGCGAACGCAGGTGCCGTCAGGCGTGGAATAGTCGGTGCCGAAAATGGAAATGTTGGGACGCTTGCCGGCAGCGGCTTCAAGCACAAGAGGCACAAGGTGCGACTCGGGATGGTGCGCTTCGCCGAGTTCGGCGGTTGCGCCCGCGGCATTGAAGTAGCGCAGGCTGGCGTAATGAAGGTCGTGGATGCCGTTCATCCAGGCGAGCATGCGTTCGACGAGGAGTTTCGATTCGCCGTAGGCGTTGGTTGGGCGGAGAGGCGCGTCTTCGGGAATGGGAATGGTCTCCGGGTCACCGTAGAGCGCAGCGGTTGAGGAAAAGACGAAGCGCTGGACGCCGGCTCGCAACATGGCTTCGAGCAGGGTGAGCGTGTTCACCGTGTTGTTGCGGAAGAAACGCTCGGGAGTTTTCATGGACTCGCCGGCTTCGATGAAGGCGGCGAAGTGCATCACGGCGTCAAACCTGGCGCGGCCGAAAATTTCGGACAGCCGGTTGGAGTCGGCGATATCTGCGACGATGAGGTTGGCGCCCTGAACGACGGCCTTCCGGTGACCATTGCTGAGGTTGTCGACGACGGTGACGGTGTGGCCTTCGCGAACGAGTTCGGCGACGGTGACGCTTCCGATGTATCCGGCTCCGCCGGTGACGAGGATGTTCAATGAGTTCTCCCGAAAGGCGATTTTCAATTTCCACGGGGGTTGTGTCCAGAGCGGGCGCAGAAAAGCACCTGATTTGTAATATTCGTGTCAGCAGGAGAGATTCGCGGCGGCCGGCCATCTTGCTGGTGCGCCTGTAACTCTATGAATTCAGGCGAGTTGTGGGATGATACCCGGGATTGTTCACATGTCACAAAGTGGTGTGACAACGCCCGTTGACCCAAGCCAGCCGGGTGGCGCACAATGAAGTCGGAATTGAAAATGATTTTCAACTTCATAAAACGTCCTCATCGTAAATCACGGGCCACGCTGGCGGATCTGCACGTCGGAGAAAGCGCAGTGCTTGAGAAGCTGGAGATGGAACCGGCGACGGCAGAACATCTGATGAACCTTGGTCTCATTCCCGGAGTTGAAGTCCTGGTTGCGCACAGCGGACCGGGCGGGGACCCGCGGATCTATCGCGTGGAAGGCACGGAGTTGGCGCTGCGGGGAGAACTCTCGCGGTGTATCACGATCGAACCACTGTCGGCTGCGGCAGATTGATGCGAGCGTATCCGTGAGCGCCTCCTGCCATGCCGATGGCTCAGCACTACAGGCAGAATTAGAAAACACCTCGCGCACGGTGGCGCTGGTTGGACCGCCGAACTCGGGAAAGACGACACTGTTCAATCGGCTGACCGGATTGCGGCAGAAGGTCGGCAACTTCCCGGGCGTCACCGTCGAACACCACACCGGAATTGTTCGCGCGGAGAATGGGAAAGAAGTCGCGGTCATCGATCTCCCCGGAATCTATAGTCTCAACGCAATTTCAGAAGACGAGCGCGTGACCGTGGAAGTGCTGCACGGGCGCATGCAGGGAATGAAGCGTCCTGACGCGGTGGTGCTTGTGGCTGACGCAACGAACCTGAGCCGGCACCTGGTACTGGCGGCGCGCGTCATCGAACTGGGATTTCCCACGCTCATCGTCCTCAACATGGCCGACGAGTTGAAGAAGCAGGGCGGTTCGGTGGATGTTTTATCGCTGGCGCGGCAGTTGGGGACTCCAGTCGTGCTGGCGAGTGCGACGACGGGCGAGGGACTGCCGGCAATCACGAATTTTTTGACGGTTCGGGTGGAAGAGCCGAAGCCACTCGACTTGCCGGTGCTGCAGGACGCGAAGGGATATCGAGACTGGGCGTTGCGCGTCGGCAAAAAGGCGTCGTATCGGAAGCCGGCGACGCCAGTGTGGACAGAGCGGCTGGACAGAATCTTTCTCCATCGCATCTGGGGCGTGGTGATTTTTGCGGTCACGGTGCTGCTGGTTTTCCAGGTGACGTTCGTGATCGGGCAGGGGCTCTCTAACCTATTCCAGGAAGGGTTGAACGCAGGCGGACATTATTTGGGCGCCCTGCTGCCCGATAACTGGGTGCGGTCATTCCTGATCAAGGGCGTGTGGACAGGCGTGGGATCGGTGCTGGTGTTCCTGCCGCAGATCCTCATCCTGTTTTTTGTGATCGGAGTGCTGGAGGATTCGGGGTACCTGGCGCGGGCAGCAGTGATTGCCGACCGGACGATGTCGCGCGTGGGACTGAATGGGAAGTCGTTTATCCCGCTGCTGTCGGCGTATGCGTGCGCGGTTCCGGCGATCATGGCGACGCGGACGATTCCGAACAAGAGAGACCGAATAGCGACGATTCTGATTGCGCCGTTCATGACGTGCTCGGCGCGGCTGCCGGTGTACACGTTATTCATTGCGGCGTTCATACCGGCGAAGCCGCTGCTGGGACCGATCTTCGGGATGAGGGCGGCGGCAATGACGAGCCTTTACGTGCTTGGGTTCCTGATGGCGGTGATCACGGCGCGGATTTTGAAGTCGTCGATCTTGAAGAGCGATGCGGTGCACTTCGTGATGGAGATGCCGCCTTACCGCTGGCCGACGGCGGCGTCGCTGGGACTGCGGCTGCTGGATCGCTCGAAGGTTTTCCTGGTACGCGCGGGAACGATCATTCTCGCGGTTGCTGTGGTGCTCTGGGTTCTGACGAATTTCCCGATGCACAATGGGAAACCGCCGGCGATTGAGGACAGCGCGATTGCTTCGGTTGGGCACTTCATCGAGCCGGCAATCCGGCCGATGGGGTTCGACTGGAAAATCGGCGTAGGACTGATCTCGTCGATCCCGGCGCGCGAAGGGATCGTGGCGACGCTGGGGACGCTGTACGGGGTAGATCCGGAAGCGCACTCGATGGATTTGCAGGCGGCGCTGGCGCATGAGTTATCTTTCGCTGGTGCGGTGGCTCTGCTGCTGTTCTTTGCGTTTGCGATGCAGTGCGCGTCGACGATCGCGATTGTGCGGAGAGAAACGAATTCGTGGAAGTGGCCGGCGATACAGTTCGGTTATATGACGGTGGTGGCGTATGTGTCGGCGACGGTTGCGTACTACCTGCTGAAATGATCGGGTGATCGGGAAATCTGGTAATCGGAAGATCGGAACATCGGACGATCGGAAGAATAACAAACAAGAATCGACAATGGCTCTGCTTTTGGCAGGGCCTTTGCTTTTGTCTCAAATTACCCGATTACCCGATCTCCAGATCGGCCGATGGTTCTGGCGTGTGTTCGCGGAGGATGACGAAGCCGGTGAAGACGGCAAGGCCCAGCATGAGGACGCGGGTGATACCGGCCAGGTGGAAGGGAGGGTCGCCGAAGAGGATGCGGAAGAGTCCGGCCGATGCGCTGGTGGAGCAGAAGGCAAAGTAGAGGCGCTCGAGAAAACAGCTCGAAAACCAGGTGAGGATGAGAAGGACAGCAGTGACGATCAGGTAGATCGTGAGAAGGGAGACGGTGGCGCCGAAGGCGGTGTGGATGTGGATGCGGGCGGGCGGCATGTACGACGGTACCTGGATTAACGCGACGAGCAGGAAGAAGACGGAGTGCACGAGCGCGATGATGGCGCGCTTGCGGTTGGTCAGAATGGCGTAATCAGGCATCTATCGGGTTCAGTGTAGCGGAAAGAGGACGGCTGGACACGAACCCAAAAGGGGTAGAAGAATCGAAAATCCCAGCGGAACCTCAAGGGCAAAAGCCCCCATTCTTTCTTCAAAGCCTGTACCAGCTGGTTTTAGTTCTTCCCGGTGGAGTACTTCGAAACGCAGGACGGCTTCCGCAAGCGGAACATGGCTGCGAGGAATTCCTTTTCTTCGGTGGAAGCGGCATAGCGCCACAACATGAAAACGTAGAGCGCGGCGGAGAGGGCGACGATGCCGGCGACGGCGAGCCAACTCCGTGTGGTGATGATGCGGGCAAGGAAGTATGCAGGAAAAAGTGCGATCGCGAAGGCAGGGATCAACCGGCGGTAGACGTTGGGGAGGAGAGTCGCGGCGCGAACCTGGCGTTTCGCGGCAGTGAGTGCGAGGAAGAGGCCGGCGGCGAGGGTGGTCGAGCCGAGTGTTGCCCATGCGGCGCCGGTCGCTCCGATGCGCGGCAGCAGCATGAGTGCCAGAGCGACATCGGATAGAAGGGTAGCGATGTTTATGGCGAGTACGGGGCGAGTCTCCGAGGCTCCAAAGAATAGCTGGACCGCGCCGGGAATGATGGTTTCGACGACGACGGAAAGGGAGGCGATGCGGAGCACGGCGAGCGCGACAGGATTGACTTCGCCCATCCAGGTTCGCAGCAGGAGCGGTGCGATCAGGAATAGGCCCAGAGCGCATGGGGTGACGACTAGCATCAGCCAGCGCGTGATGGCGGCGAGAAAGGCTTCGGAGTCGATTTCGGAGCCGTGACGCTGGCGGCTGGCGACGGGAAAGAATACTTCCGATGTTCGCCAGTTCAGGCCGCTGACGAGGCCGGGAAATTTCTGTCCCACAGTGAAGGGAGTGACGGCGGCGGCCCCATTGATAACGGAAATGAGCAGAGTCGAGATCGGCATCTGCAGCGAAGAGATGGAAGTCGCGGCCTGACTTAGAGCGCCGAAGCCGAGCGGTTCGCGCAAGACGGCCCAGTGTGGGACTTCGAGACGTGGGCGAAGACCGGGAGCGGAGATCGCGATGAAGCTGAGGCCGATGAGGACGCTGAGGGCGGAGATGAATAGCTGAAGTACGACGATGGCGACGATGCCTCGGCCGAGGGCAAGTGCTCCGGCGAACAGGGCGAGGCGCAGGAGCGAACTCGCAATTGAGAACAGGTTGAGTAGGTCGAAGCGGCGCAGGCCGGCGAGAACGGACAGCACCCAGGCGAAAAGCTGATCGAAGAAACAGCTTGCGCCCGCGAGAGCGAAGATCAGCGGGGCGATACGCTGGGCGGCGGGCGACAGGTGGAGGTGAGCCGAGGCTGCGGAACCGCCGAGCGCGACGGCTGCGAAGGCGATTGTACCGAGGCCGAAGTGAATCCAGAGCATCATGCGGACGGCGGCAGTACGGGCAGAGTGCGGGTCGCCGGCGAGATCGCGGACGATGATGAGGCGGAGGCCGAGATCGAATGCGCCGAAGATGCCGATGGCGGAAATGGCGGCGGCCCAGAGGCCGTAACCCTCGATGCCGAGGCCGTGAACCATAAGCGGGACGAGAATGAGGCCGGCGACGCTGGAGAGCACGAGGCCGAGGGCGTGAATGGTGCCATCGCGCATGAGCCGAGTTTTCTCGTGGCTATCGATCGGCATGGTCCGAAGCCCTGGCTGCGAGTGGCGCGGGTGGCGCCGTTATGGACTGGAGAGCCTGCCAGCCTCCCGCTTCGCGAACGGCGGCGCGGATCCAGACGATGTATCGGCGAAGATTGAGCAGGCGGATGGCAGCTTCGTGCAGGAGAGAGATGTTCGCCAGCAAGGCACTCACGACATAAAAAGGATACAAGAGGGGCTCGGGCGAGAAGGGCAGAGTCGCGGCGAGTCGGCGGGCGGCGCGTTTCCACCATGGGCCGGAGTCGATGCGCGAGAGGTTGGATTGCGCGCCGTACTCGGAGAACTTGCGCGCGAGCAGGACGTCGTGTTTTCCGAAGAGGGCGGAACTTGCGATGAGTTGGTTCGCAGACTTGTCATAGTGCTGGCGCACGACGGCGTTCGGCGCATAGCGGAAGCGCACGCCTGCGCCGGCGAGGCGAATGCCGAGATCGGTGTCCTCGCGGGCACTGGAAAAACGTTCGTCGTAGGCGCCGCAGGCGAGCAGGATCTGGCGCGGGACCGAACTGTTAGGGGGAAACCACGCGGGTTGGTTAGCCGCGGCTTCAAGACGCTCGTAGTAGGGTCGAATTTCGCGGTCGATGGCGAGGGCGGGGATGGAGTTGTTGGCCGGATCGCGGAGGATCGGGCCGACTACGACCGATCCGGAATCGGAACGAGCCGCGAGGTGCGCGGAGATCAGATTCGGGTCGCAGACGAAATCATCATCGAGAAGAAGAACATATTCGCCGCGAGCGGCGAGGATTCCAGCATTGCGGGCGGCGGCTTGTCCGCGATTCGAGCACCTGGTGCGCGCAGGGGAAAGAGAGCGAGTGCAGGTAGTCGCGGGTGGAATCGGTGCTGCCGTCGATGACGATGATGATTTCGAACTTGTCCGGGGCGCAGGTTTGGTGGAAGAGGGATTCCAGGCATTGAGCCAGCAGGCGTCGGCGGTTGTGGGTTGGGACGACGACCGTGATGAGCATGGAACCTTGGAAAATTGCGTTGACGTGAGCATGGTGGACAATCGATGGTTTGTAAAGCAAGAAGAAGTTGAAAGATCCGTGATCATTTTAGGAACTACCCCACCCTGGCCAACTTCGGGCCAGGATGGGGCACCCCAGCGCCCGGAGGATACCCAGTTCTGCGATGAAGTGGACGATTGTCATTCCGACGTGGCGGCGGGCGGCGATGCTGGATTCACTGCTGGGCGGACTCGCGGAGCAGACAGAGGATGATTTCGAGGTCGTCGTGGTGTGCGACGGCGAGGATGCGGAAACGCGCGTGCTGGCGGAGTCTGAAAAACACCCACATCTGCGAAAGACGCGCAGATGTGGGGCACCGCTTCGGTTTCCGGTGCGGTGGGTTTTTCACAAGGAGAATCGCGGGCTGTCGGCGGCGAGGAACACGGGTGCGGCGACGGCGCGGGGAGAGTTCGTGCTCTTTCTGGATGACGACGTTGCCGTGGATCGGGAATTGCTGAAGGCTCACGATAAAGCCCATGCGGCGGCGCCGGGATGGCCGACGGTGGTGTTCGGGAGGATCCTCGAGGAGCGGCAGACGCCATTCGTCTCGAAGACGGACGAGTTGCTGCAGCGGGCTTGGGAAAGGCAGTTGGCGGAAGTCATGCCGGCCGAAGGCGATTCGCCAGTGGGAAGGTTGATCGGAGCTGAGGCCGAGCAGTCGACGTGGTTCGGATTGAACTGTTCGATTCGGCGAGAACTGTTCGAAAAGATGGGTGGGTTTGACGAGCGGATGCGTTCGGACGAGGAGATGGAGTTGGGGCTGCGGCTGTATCGCGTGGGGGTGCAGGCGAGATATGCGCCGAAGGCAGTGGTGCGCCATCGCGGTGGAAAGGATCAGAGTGCGTACTGGCCGCGTTGCTGGAGATTGAGCGGAGCACTGGATGTGTTTCGGGCGCGGGAGAAGGGCGAGCGCTCGACGCAGGTGGCGCAGCTAACGGATTTGGGTGGCGGCAGTTTAAGAAAGCGAATGTTGGCGCGGGCGAGTTGGGCGACACCGGAGACGGTGCTCGCTGTGGCCGATGCTCTGGAGAAGGTGACGAACGCTTCGGGCAGTCGATGGGCGTTTGGGGTTTGGGCGCGGTTGCGGAGGGTCGGCGAGTATTGGCGGGCCGTTCGGGGGACGGGGATTGGGGAGCGCGAGATTTGCGAGATGGCGGGAGCGCGAGGGCGCATTCTGCTGTTTCACAGTATTGCGCGCCCGGAGAACGCGGTTGAGGCGGGTTACTACGTTTCGCCGAATCGGTTTCGGCGATTTCTTTCGTGGCTGGAGATGATGAATTATCAGCATGTCAGTCCGCAGGAGGCGCTTGCGGGAGAGTTGCCGGAGAAAAATGTACTGCTGACATTCGATGATGCCTACGACGATCTTTATACGGAGTTGATGCCAGAGGTGGAGCGGCGGAAGTTGCGTCCGTTGGTGTTTGTGGTGCTAGACCGGATAGGGCGGACCAACGTGTGGGATGCCGGAACGGCCGTGAGACAGCGGTTGTTGCTGACGCTGGAGCGGATGCGGCAGATGCAGAGGGCGGGCGTCGTGTTCGGGTCGCACAGCTTGACGCATCCGATGCTGACGGCGCTCGATGACGAGGAACTTCGGCGCGAGGTGAGCGATTCGAAGGCGAAATTGGAAGATTTGCTGGGAGCGGCGGTGGAGTGGTTCGCGTATCCGTACGGCGATGCGGACCGGCGGGTTCGGGCCGCAGTCGTCGAGGCGGGATACAAAGCGGCGGTGACAACGAATGCCGGATTCAATCGGTGGCAGGATCCTCTGGCGCTCAATCGGTTAGAGATCAGCGATGAAGATTCGCTGATGAATTTTGCGGTTAAGGTGGGGACGGGGAAGAACGTGAGGAAAGGCATCGTGAACCGAACCATCGGGAAACGGCAAAACCGCTAAACGGCAAAGCGAACAACGGAGACGGTGGATTATAGGCGCCGTTTGAGAGGGCGCAGGGTGGTGCGGATGGCGCGAGCGATGCGATATACCGCTGGGTGGCGGTAGCGCCAGGTTTGCTTATCCAGAAGCCGCCAAATCTCGGGCTCAGTAACTCTGTGTTGCTGCAAGTAGGTGCGCATCCATTCGAAGAAGAATCTGCGGGAGCGTTCGTCGCTGCCGTCCTTCATGGCGCGTGACCAGATGGATTGGTCATGGCGACGGTAGAGATCCCAGCACTCGCTGGAAACATAAACCGGAAAATTCAGGAAGATTTTTGAGAGCAGCGCGATGTCTTCGTGCGTGGGGGCGCGGTCGTCGAAGCATTCTTCGAAGCCGCCGACGGAGTCGAGGGCGGTGCGTCGAATGAGGAGATCGGAGGGGCAGGGCGCGCCGAACGGTCCGAAGGGATAGGAGAGTTTCCAAAGTTCGGGAGGGTGGTAGAGGCGATCGCCGGGGGCGAGTTCGGGGACGGAATCAGGTTCGTGATCGCCGGAATTCCAACTGTGCCAGTAGCGGCTGCGGCCAAAAATCATTGCGGCTTCGGGATGGGCACGTGCGAGTTCGAGTTGCTGGGCCAATTTTTCGGGGAGCCAGACATCGTCGGCATCGAGCAGGGCGATGAATTCTCCACGAGCATGGCGCAGGCCTAGATTGCGGGTTGGGGGCAGGCCGTGATTCTTGCCGTCGGAATGCGAGAGAGCTTGGATGCGAGGGTCGCGGGCAGCGAAGTCGGCGGCCAGGCGATCGGTATTGTCGGTTGAACCGTCATTGACGAGGAGCAGTTCCCAGTCGGTGAAGGTTTGAGCGAGGACGCTGTCGATGGCTTCGCACAAGAAGTCGCCGGGATTGAAATAAGGAACGATGATCGAGGCGGCGGGCGCGGTCATGGCATGACCTTTTGGGCGCGAATGGCGATGGTGACCTGGTAGTCGGGATCGTGGTGGTCGAGTTCGGCGGGGGTGAACTCCTGGCTCACGAGGCCGTGAAGAAGGGCAACGGCGGTAAGGACGTTGCCGAAGGTTTGGACCTGGACATTGGATTCACCGAAGACGGTGCCGAAGACCGCTTGCGCGGAGAGATCGGTGAAGCGCCAGTAGTCGTGGCCGGCGCCGCCGATCATGGGCTGCGGGCATATCTGCGCTATGCCGGGGGTGGTTGCGAGGAGCACGCCGCCGGGTTTCAGGATGCGGTGCATGGTGCGGATGGCGGCGTGGAAATCGTAAATGACGAGCAGAGTTTGCGGGCAGAGGATGCAGTCGTAAGTGTTGTCGGCAATGGATGCGGCGGAGCAGAGGTCGTCGTGGATGGTGGCGCGGGTGTTGTTGGGGTCGAGATCAATGACGTCAATTTGGGTGACATGATTGGCGCCGAATTTGCGGGTGTACTCGGCGTCGCCGATCTCGAGGGCGCGGCCGTGAATGTCGGCGGTGTGCGCGGAGAAAAACTTGTCGATGTAATAGCGGTCGATGCACTGGCCGCGATTCCAGCCGAAATTCGGGCGATAGGGCGTAGTGCGGCGGAGTGAGGAGAAGTCGGTGAGGCGATCGGCCCAGAGCATGTTGCGGCCGAATTCGAAACGCTTTCGGCTGAGCCAGCGTCGCAACCGCGTGGGAATTGCACGCTTCAGCGCTTCCATCAAGCTCCTGTCAAGTTTCCCGAGTTGAACCTCAGGGGCTAAAGCCCCACGTTAGGGTGAAGTCCCTTGCGGCACGGCTGAAGCCGTGCCCTGAATTATTCCGCGATTATTTTCAATTCTTCGAGCAGCCTGTCAACTTCTTCTGCGGTGTTGTAGTGGGCGAGGCCAATGCGGACCATGCCGCCCTTGTCTTCGACGCCGAGGCGTTCGCTGAGGTTCAGCGCGTAATAGTTTCCGTCCCAGACGAAGATGCCGTGATCGCCGAGCTTTTCTGCGATTTCGACCGGCGGAATGGTGCCAATGCGAATGGCGACGGTCGGCGTGCGCTGATCGAAGCGAGAGAAATCCTGGATGCCGTAAATCTGCACGCCGGGGATTTTCTGGAGCCCGCGGACGAGGCGCTCAGCGAGCTCGCGCTCGTATTGCTTGATGGCGCGGAAGGCAGCTTGCAGGGCTTCGCGGCGGGTCTGCGCTTTGGGGTCCATGAGTGCGCCGAGGTCGGCGAGGTAAGTGATAGCGCCGCTGACGCCGGCGAGGCCCTCGATGTTGTGCGTCCCGGTTTCCCAGCGGTCGGGAACGGTATCGGCTGAGGGGCGAACCTTGTAGGGCTGCAGTCGCGCGAGGTGCTCGTGCTTGCCGTAAAGAACGCCGATGTGCGGGCCGAAGAACTTGTACACGGAGCAGGCGAGGAAGTCGCAGTCGATGGCGTGAACGTCAATGGGACCGTGCGGTGCGTAGTGAACGGCATCGACGAAGAACATGGCGCCGACGGAGTGCGCGAGCTTGGCGATCTCGGCAACGGGATTGATGGTGCCGACGGAGTTCGAGGCATAGCCGACGGCGACGAGCTTTGTCTTGGAAGAGAGCTTGCGCTTGAAGTCGTCGAGGTCGAGGGTGCAGTCGGAGAGATTGACGTCGACTTCGCAGATAACGGCACCACGTTCGGTGAGGGTTCGCCAAGGGGCGACATCGGCGTCGTGATCAAGTCCAGTAGTGATGATCTCGTCGCCGGGTGCGATTTCGCGGCCGATGGAGCGGCTTAGCGCGAACGTCAATGTGGTCATGTTGGGGCCGAAGGCGACTTCACCGGGACGGCAGCCGAGCAGGTCGGAAATTGCCGAGCGGGCGGCGGAGACGATTGCGTTGCTGCGTCGGCTGGTTTCGTACGCGCCGCCTGTGTTCGAGTTGGAGCGGAGGAAGTAGTCGGTCATGGCGTCGATGACGCGCTGCGGGACCTGGGTTCCGCCGGGGCCGTCGAAGTAGACGGCGGGGTGGCCGTTGACGCGCAGGGCGAGAGACGGGAACTGCTCACGGATCCAGGGAGAATGGGCGGCGAGCGGACTGGTGAGAGTGGCGGAAGCGAGGGACATGAGGGCGCTCCTTGGTAAAAAGCTAGTTTACAGCGGGGAAAGGGGATGGTCGCTGGTTGCTGGTGGTTGGTCGCTGGTAATTACAGGCCGGCGGTAGGGGAGAGAGGGGCGGAAAGTACATCAAGGCGGGATTGGCGGGTTTGCTGGAAGAGGTGGCGGCCGATCGTGGGGACGGAGAGGGCGCGGAGGATCCAAGGGTGCAGGAATGCGGGGAATGGTTGCAGGTTGCGAATGCGGTTGGTGCTGCGGAAGATTCCGGAAAAGGCTTCGCGATAGAGAGTTGCGTAGGTCGCCGGGCTGACGGCGCCGGCGCAGCGTCCGGCGAGAACACCGCTACGGAGGGCTAGTGAGATGCCGTCGCCGACGAAGGGATCGACGAATCCGGCCGCATCGCCGACCTGGAGGATGCCGTCGATTACTGGCGAGCCGGGGCCGAGGTAGACGGGAGCGGTGGCGAAGAGTTGCGTTGTTTGGCGCCATGTCCGGGAGCGAGTGGCAAGATGCAGGTCGCGGGCGAAGACTTCGGTTAGATCCTTCGCGGTGCCCTGACGCACAAGGGCGCAGGCGTTGAGAACGCCGGGTGCAACGGCCTGGACGCCGCAATAGCCGTGCTTCCAAAAATAGAGATCGACAGTGTCGCCGCTATCTCCAGCGAAGTGAGCCTTGAGGCCGATCCACGATTGCTTTGAAGTTCGGGTGGTCAAGCGAGACCAGCGGCCAGTGGCGTTGATAACGGCGCGGGCGCGAAAGGTTGAGGACGCCTTGATGAGGAATTCGGCATGCGAGCGAGTGATTTCGGCGACGCGATCGACACGGCAGTCGATGCTGTTGGACTGGGCGCAATGCCAGAGGGTTTCGTCGAGAGTAATTCGCGGGATGGAGTAGGCGGGCGAGGCGAGCGGGATCGCACAGGTTTCGCCGGCCGCGTGCAGTTTCGCTGTGGTGATCCGTGGCGCTGCAAAGAGAGTGTGAGTGTCGTTGCCGAGCAGGTAGCGAAGAACTTCGGCGGATTCAGCGGAGACGAATTCTCCGCAAACTTTGTGGCGCGGGTAGGGAGTGGCTTCGAGAAGAAGCACGCGAAGCCCGCGTTTCGCGGCGGTGATGGCGGAAGCCGATCCAGCCGGGCCAGCGCCGATCACGGCGAGATCGAAGATCATTTCCATACCGTTACCGCCATTCGGTACAGGTAGTGGTTGGTAATTTCGATGCTGCGGGCGTGCGTCTTCTTCAGTAAATCTGAAATCTCGGCTGGCCCGTAGGATTGGCGCACCGATGCGGGTCCGTCGTGCCGCGTGATGCGGCTACGGAAGAGCGGAAACCCGAGATAGACGAGCGCGAGATGGGCGGCGGAGCGGCGGAGATCGTTAATGAGAACGGCGTGACGGCAAACGCGAAGAGACTCGCAGCCGAAGCGAACGACGTCTTCGGGCGAGAGGTGATGGATGAAGAGGCCGCAACTGATGAAGTCGAAGGAGCGGTCGTCGAAGGGGAGATGGAGGGCATCGCCTACCACCGTGCGGAAGCCGTTGGTGGATGCGAGATGAGATTCCTTGCGGTCGAGGAGAGTGATTCGGAATTGCAGGCCATCGTGTTCCAGGCTCTTTGCGGCTTGGCGGATGCAGAAGCCGTCGGCGGAAGCAACTTCGAGAACAGTCGCCGAGGTCAGTCCGGCTTTGTGCATGGCGTTTCGAAGCAGGGAGCGGGTTGTGGCGATGCCGCCGAACCATATGTTTATGTGGCGGAGGTCGGAGAGGGAGGCGCAGATTTCAGCGGAAGTGCCGAGGTCGTCGTCGAGGAGTTCGTGTTGGGGGACGCGCTTCATATCAGAGAACTACCCCACCCTGGCCAAATGAGGGCGTAAGGATGGGGCACCCGAAAACCCAAGATCAGTCCTGTGCCTGGGCTTTGGCGGCTAGCAAGCGGTCGACCTGTTCGATGGCGCCATGGACATTCCGGATCTGGCGCGCTTCGGCGTCGGGGATTGAGACGCCGAATTCTTCTTCCAGAGAGAAGAGGAGGTTGGTGGCGTCGAGGCTGTCGATGGCGAGTTCGTCGAAGGTGCTGTCGACGGTGATCTTTTCGGGGGAGATGCCTTTAACCGAGGCAATCTCGGCAATGACCCTTGTGGTCAGGTCGCTATCCATTCGTCCTCCGGTTATGCGTGAATAAACGCGACGAAAGTACCCGGCTGCTGGATTCGATGCGCCCCGGGCGCAAAAAGAGTATCTATATAACGATGCAAAAGCGGGCTGTCATAACAGGACTGGGCGTTGTCAGCCCGAACGGAATCGGAGTGCCGGAGTTTGAGCGGGCGATTCTCGAGGGGCGCAGCGGTGTACGCCGGATTTCTTTGTTCGATCCGAAGGGGCTGCCGGTGACAATTGCCGGGGAGGTCTCCGGGTTCGACGAGCTTGCGTGGATAAGCGAGCATGAGCGAAAACACGTTTCGCGCGCGGTGCCGATGGCGATTGCGGCGAGTGCGGAGGCGCTGAAGGACTCGGGATGGGACCCGGAGAAGATGTCCCTGGAGGAGAAGCGCGATACGGCGGTGATTCTTGGGACGGGCGGTGGCGCGCAGGATTTCTCGGAAGGACAGTACCGGCTGTGGCTGACAGGGAACATCAAGCAGGCGAGTATCTTTGTGATTCCGAGCGGGACCATGGGGACGATGTCGAGCGAGATCTCGATGCGGTTTGGCTTTCGCGGGTTCAGTCATGTCGTGACGTGCGGGTGTACTTCGTCGACGGACGCGATGGGTTATGCGCTGGAGAAGATTCGCGCGGGCCGGATTTCGCGAGTGCTGGTGGGCGGGGTGGATTCGCCGATTGCAATGGGGATCATGAAGGGATTCCTGTTGATGCGAATTCTTTCGACGGCGTTCGACAAGGAACCGAAGAAAGCGTCGCGGCCGTTCTCGGTGGATCGGGATGGGTTTGTGCTGGCCGAGGGCGCATGGATGATGATGCTGGAAGAGTACGAGTCGGCGAAGGCTCGTGGGGCAAAGCTGTACGCCGAGATTGCGGGGTATGGGTCCACATGTGAGGCGTTCCATCGCGTGCGATTACAGGAGTGCGGCGAGGAGCCGGCGCGGGCGATGCAACTGGCGATGGAAGACGCGGGGATCGGGCCGGAGCAGGTGCAGTATGTAAATCTGCATGGGACTTCCACGGAACTGAACGACCGGATCGAGACGCGCGCGATAAAGCTGGCGATGGGGAATGGGCGCGCCTACAAGATTCCAATGTCGGCGCTGAAGTCGCAGATTGGGCATCCGCAGGGGGCGTGCGGGGCGGCAGGAGTTGTGGCTACGGTATTGGCCATGAAGAATTCGCAGTTACCGCCGACGATTAATTTGGAGCGTCCCGACCCGGAATGCGATTTGGATTATGTTCCGGAGGCCGGACGGAAGCAGGAGATTGAGCACGCGCTGTGTAATTGCATTGCGTTCGGGTCGAAGAATTCGGCGCTGGTGTTGAAGAAGGAATAAGAAGACCCACGTCTGTGAACGACGACAGATGTGGGGCACGGATATTCAACACCACGGACGCCTAATACTGAGGGTGAAGTGGAGAAGAAGATTTTCTGGGCGGTATTTCTGATCCTGGGGTTAATTGCCGATTTCACGCTACCACTGATGTGGTCGTTGATTGCGACTATACCGATTGGGATATTGAGTTGGTGGATCGCGTATCGGTCAGCGTGGTTCGATTGAGGGACTCGGAACGCCACGAAGGTGTAGTTTTGAGCGCTTAGTTAGGGGACTTCGCGACTATTCTCGCCGGCTGGTGTTTGGAATCCAAGGCAGCACTAATTTCTATATAAAAAGCGTGACATGCCTCTATCGCCTGTCCGTTACAATCAGAACAGCAGCGTGGGAAAATCTAGAAAAGCAAAAAGTATGAGGCTCGGTGTCGTTTTGGGCCTGACGATGGCGCTGTTTTGTGGGCAAGTAGCGGCGCAAGCGAAGTCGCGCGTCTCGCTGGATGAGGCGATCTCGCTGGCGCTGGCGCACAGTCCGACGCTGAAGGCGTTACGGACGCAGATTCCGCAAAGCCAGGCAGAAGAGATTACGGCGAATTTGCGGCCGAACCCGGTGCTTTCGTGGGACACGCAGTTCATTCCGCTGTTTCAGCCGAGCCAGTTCAGCGCGGACTACTTCAACACCACAGCGCAGTTTGATCTCGGAGTCGGCTATCTTCTGGAGCGAGGTGGCAAGCGCCAGCATAGGCTAGAGGCGGCGAAGAACCAGACAGCGGTTTCGAGGTCGCAGATTGCGGACGCCGAACGGACGCTGACATTCAATGTGGCGCAGCAGTTCATCGGCGTTCTGCTGGCGGAGTCGAACCTGCAGTTTGCGAACGAGGCGCTGAAGAGCTACCAGGACACGGTCAACATCAGCCAGGAGCGATACAAGGCCGGGGACATCAGCGAAGGCGACCTGCTGAAGATCAAGTTGCAGACGCTGCAGTTCCAGACAGATGTCTCGGCGGCGCAGATTGCGCGGACGCAGGCTCTGGTGGCGTTACGACAATTGATTGGATATGACGCGCTGGCGCCCGATTACGACGTGGTTGGCGACCTCGCATATCAGCCGTTGAAACTGAACGAGGATGATCTGAAGGTGGCCGCGCTGAAGCGTCCCGATGTGGTGGCGGCCCAGCAAGGAGTGACGCTGGCGCAGAGCCAGCACACGCTGGAAATCGCGAATGGGAAACGGGATCTGAATGCGAGCTTTAATTATTCGCACGTGGCTGGGGTGAATACGGGCGCGTTCTTCTTCAACATGGAAATCCCGATCTTCGACCGTAACCAGGGAGAGATCAAGCGTACGCAGTACGCGATCGACCAGTCGAATTACACGCAGACCGCTGCCGAGGAGACGGCGCTGGCGGATGTCGCGAACGCTTACGAGACGTTCCGCAGCAGCGACCAGGTAGTGCAACTCTACACGTCGGGATACTTGAAGCAGGCGCAAGAATCGCGGGACATAAGTGAATACGCATACCGGGGCGGGGCGGCGAGTTTGCTCGACCTGCTGGATGCGGAGAGAAGTTATCGCCAAACGCAACTGGCCTACCGGCAGGCACTGGCGAACTACATGCTGTCGGTGGAGCAGGTCCGAGAGGCGGTTGGAATGAGGAATTTGCCGTGATGGATTTATCGAGATTCGGGCTGAAGCGAAAGCACGTGGCGGCGTTGCTTGCGGTGCTAGTGGCCGCGCTTGCCCTGGCGTGCTCGAATGACAGCGACAAGGTGGATGCGGCTTCGAAAAAAGCGGGCGACCAGGCGAGGCTATTCAGCGTTCCGCAAGACCAACTTTCGCACCTTGGCATTTACACCGTAGAACCGACGTCACTGGAGAGAGTGCTGCGACTGCCGGGTTCGGTGGCTTACAACGGGTTCACGACGACGCCGGTGATCTCGCAGGTGAGCGGCCCGGTGGGACGGATCGTGGTGGTTCCGGGGCAGGTGGTTCGCGCGGGACAGCCGATGCTTTACGTGAGCAGCCCGGATTTCGCGCAATTGCGATCGAACTATATCAAAGCGAACGACGCGCACGCATTGGCGCACAAGAACTATGTGCGCGCGCAGGATCTGTATCAGCACAAGGCCGTATCCGAGCGCGATTATGAGGCGGCGCAGTCGGCGGAGATCCAGGCGCAGGCGGATTTGGAAGCGGCGGAGCAGTCGCTGCGAATTGTCGGTATCACTGATCCGGCAGCTCTTACGAAATCTCAGAGCCCGGAGGTGCCGGTGTCGGCGCCGATTTCGGGCGAAGTGGTCGACCGCCAGGTCGCGCCGGGACAACTGTTGCAGGGCGGAAACACGCAGTGCTTCACCATTTCGAACATGCACACGGTTTGGGTGATGGTGAACGTGTACCAGCAGGACTTGGCGGCGGTGCACGTGGGAGATGTCGCGAAAATCAAGACTGACGCGTATCCGGATATTTTCACGGGGAAGATTTCGTACATCGGCGCGGCGCTGGACCCGAACACGCGTACGCTGCAGGCACGTGTTGTGACGCCGAATCCGCAGGAAAAGCTGAAGAAAGATATGTACGTGAACGTGGTGCTGCACGCCGGCACGATTAAGGATGCGCTGGCGGTTCCGGACTCGGCGGTGCTGCGGAACAACGACAATGAGCCTTTCGTTTACGTCAACCAGGGCGAGAACAAGTTTGGAGAGCGGCTGGTAAAGGTGGGCGAGAGCAGCAATGGGAAAACGCAGATCGTTTCCGGATTGAATCCGGGGGATCGCGTGGTGGCGGATGGGAGCCTGTTCCTGCAGTTCCAGAATTCGCTCCAGTAATCAGAAAGAGCAAAGGCCCCTGGACCTTCCATGATTCATCGCATCGTTCAATTTGCACTCAATCAGCGCTTCCTGGTGCTGATGATTACGGCGGCAATTTGCGTCGCCGGCGTGTTGTCGTTCCAGAAAATGCCGGTGGACGCGTACCCGGATCTTTCGCCGCCGATGGTGGAGATCATCACGCAATGGCCCGGCCACGCGGCGGAGGAAGTCGAGCGTCTGGTAACGCTGCCGCTGGAACTGGAGATGAACGGTGTGCCGCGCATGCAGGTGATGCGCTCGATTTCGCTGTACGGGCTTTCAGACGTGCGGATGACGTTCGCAGAGGGAGTAGATCCGTACTTCGCGCGGCAAGTGGTTTTTGAACGACTGGCAGATGCGGAACTTCCATCTGGTGTGACGCCGAGCATGGCGCCATTGTTCAGCCCGAGCGGCCTGGTTTACCGGTATGTTCTGGAAAGTCCCGACAAAACGGCGCAGGAACTGAAGACGATTGAAGACTGGGTGGTGGAGCGCGCGTACCGATCGGTTCCCGGCGTGGCGGACGATTCCGGATTCGGCGGCACCACGATGCAATACCAGGTGTTGCTCGATCCGAACAAGATCTTTGGATATCACCTGACGGTCCCACAGGTTATCAACGCGCTCTCTGCCAACAACGCGAACACGGGAGGCGGATTCTACTCGCAGGGCGGGCAGTTCTATTACGTGCGCGGCATCGGCCTGGTGCGGAACCAGGAGGATATCGGCAACGTCATTGTAGGCAGCAACAAGGGGACCCCAATACGGGTGCGGGACATCGGGAACGTCGCAATTGGGCACGCGCCGAGGCTGGGCGAGTTTGGGTTCCAGAATAATGACGATGCTGTTGAAGGCGTGATCATGATGCGCCGTGGCGAGCAGGCGCAGAACGTTCTTAAAGGGGTCGAGAAGAAGACAGAGGAATTGAATCACGGCGTGCTGCCGCCGGATGTGAAGATTCATCCGTTTTACGACCGCAGCGAACTGGTTCGGTTGACGACGGACACGGTGGAAGGAAACCTGGTTCGGGGCATGATCCTGGTTTTCCTGGTGCTGGTTTTCTTCCTGATGAGTTGGCGGGCGGCGCTGATCGTTTCTGCGACCATACCTCTGGCCCTGCTCTTCGCGTTCATTTTCCTGCATGCGCGGAATATTCCGGCGAACTTGCTTTCGATTGGCGCCATCGATTTTGGAATCATCATCGACGGTACCGTGGTGATGATGGAGAACATCTATCGCGTGCTGGCGGAGCGCGCAGGGCAGGAATACCACCTGAAGGATGTGATCGTAGAGGCCGCGCGCGACGTGGACCGGCCGATCTTCTATTCGGTAGCGGTGATCATTGCGGGATACCTGCCGATTTATGTGCTCACCGGGCCGTCTGGGAAATTGTTTCACCCGATGGCAGACACGATGTCGATTGCGCTGATTGGAGCGTTGCTTTTCACGCTGACGTTGATTCCGGTTCTGGCATCGTTCTGGTTCAAAGAAGGCGTGAAAGAGCATACGAACAAGGTCTTCGACTGGTTGAAGAACTGGTATTCGAAGCGGCTGGCGTGGTGCCTGGGCCACCCGAAGACCACCATCGTGGGGGCTCTTGCCATTTTCCTGGGAAGTATTTCCCTGGTTCCATTCATCGGCGGCGAGTTCATGCCGCACCTGGATGAGGGAGCGGTCTGGGTTCGCGCGACGATGCCGTACACGATTTCATTCGACGAGGCGAGCAAATTCGCTCCAGAGGTTCGCAAGTTGCTCATGTCGTATCCGCAGGTGACGGTGGTCGGGTCGGAACTTGGCAGGCCAGATGACGGAACGGATCCGACGGGATTTTTCAACTGCGAGTTTTATGTCGGGTTGCGGCCCTACAACGACAAGGTCTGGTCGGGCGACATCAAGACCAAGGATGAACTGATCGCCTCGCTTCAGAAGAAGCTGGCGGCCTATCCGGGAGTGATCTTCAACTTCACGCAGCCGGCCGAGGATGCGGTGGACGAAGCGCTGACCGGTTTGAAGAGCGCGCTGGCGGTAAAGATCTTCGGGCCCAACCTGCAAGTGCTGCAGGACAAGGCGCTACAGGTGAAGAACACCCTGGAGACAGTTCCAGGATTCACGGAACTGACGGTGGTGCGCGAGCTTGGGCAGCCGAGTCTGCTGATCGACGTGGATCGCGACAAGATCGCGCGTTATGGCGTGAATGTCTCGGATGTTGAAGCGGTGGTACAGGCGGCGGTCGGCGGACAGGCGGCGACGCAGGTTGTGCAGGGCGAGCGGTTGTTCGATCTCGTGGTACGCATGCAGCCGCAGTTCCGGAGCAGCGCGACACAGATCGGCGATCTGCTGGTGGGTACGCCGGATGGCCAGCAGATTCCCTTGCGAGCGCTGGCGGATATTCGGCAGGGGAACGGAGCATCGTTCATTTACCGCGAGAATAACTCGCGCTACATCGGTGTTCAGTACAGCATCGAAGGACGAGACCTGGAGAGCGCGGTACATGCGGGGCAGGACGCAGTAAAAAAGACGGTGAAACTGCCGCCGGGATACACGATGCACTGGGGCGGCGAGTACAGCCTGTTCGTGGAGGCGCGCAAACAGCTGACGGTTATTGGACCCCTGACAGTGCTGCTGATCTTCATGATCCTGTTCGCGCTGTACGGGAATTTCAAGTTCCCGCTGGTGATCGCGATGGACGTGGTCCTGACGGAACCCGTCGGAGCATTGATCGCGCTGAAGCTGACGCACACGCCGCTGAGTGTTTCTTCCGTGCTCGGGTTGATTGCGCTGATGGGCGTTTCGGTGGAAACAAGCGTCATCCTGTTCTCGTACATCAACAAACTGCGCTTGCAGGGAATGGACATCACAAGCGCGACCTATGAAGCGGCGCTGCTGCGGTTGCGACCGATCATGATGACGGCGCTGGTGGCGTGTCTTGGATTATTGCCGGCAGCGCTTTCGACGGGTATCGGTTCAGATACGCAGCGGCCATTCGCAATCGTGATTGTGGCGGGGCTGGTCTCGCGATTGCTGCTCGGATTCTTTGTTGCGCCGGTGCTCTACAAGACGGTGGCGCGTGATGGTGACGTGCTGCAGGTGTGATTGGGCCGGAGCCGCGGGCGAACTCTGCAATCGAAATCAGCACCGACGTGCATCTTTCGAATCGCGTTCACATCGCATTCTCATTGTGTGATCGTGGAAACTCCGGGGCAAGTGCCAATCGACAACGCGTACTGCAGCGCGCGGCGGGACCTGCAGAACGCACTGGCCCAACACGGGAGCACGATCAGCGGCGCGGGGCAGGAAATGACACCGGCGCTGCCTGCGGATGTTGTCGGAATGGCCTTCCACGATTTTGAGCACAATCGCGGAACTCAGTATGTAAAGACGACGTGGGAACACCATCCGGCGATCGTGACTCTTCACTGAGCTGATCTTAGCAACGAACCTCAAGGACTAAAGCCCCAGTTCAAAAAAACCAAGAGGCAGGCTCTTGAGGACCGCCTGGGGCGTGCCCTAATACATCACTAGAACTTTTTGTGCAGCCGGGCGTCGAAGCCGAAGCCGCCGTTCTGGTCGCGGGTGCCGCTGATCGACCAGCGTGGGTTGATCTGGTATTGCACCTGGATTTCTTCGCGCTGTGTAGAGGTCACGTCGGTCGCAAAAGTGACGTAGATGTTACTGGTGACGCGCTTCTGTATCTCAATGCGCGCGCCCGGAGTCTGGCCGGTGCGTCCGAGCACCGGATCGACCGAAAGGTAAGACAGACCCGCGAGTTTCCCGAGCTGGCCGGAGCCGTAGCCGGTAATGCCGGAGGCGAGCAGTGACTCAGCGCCGAGAGTGCCGGGAGTTGTGTTGGCCGCCGAAGCCTCGGTGGTTGTACCGAATGCGAGCAGATGGAGGATGTCGACGGGCGGCAGAGCGGGGTCGGAGGTGTAGACGGTGTTGAGCTTGTCGATGGGGCCCTGGAAGCGCATGGCGATGTTGTACTGGTCGATGACAGTTTTTATGGCGACGTTAACAACGGGCGTGGTCTGGTTGGGGTTGACGAAGTCGATGGTTCCCTGCTGAACGACGTAGCGGTTGCCGCGGACAATGACGTCGCCGCCGGTGAGAGTGAGGCGCCCGACGATGACAGGCTGCGATGCTGTGCCCTGAACGTGCAGGTTGGCGCCTCCCCGAACGCTGAGAGTCTGGCTGACGAGGTTCAGGGTCGGGGAGGTCTGTGCGTTGATGTCGAGTTTTACGGTATCGGCGAATGTGCCCGCGGCCGGCGGAGACGAGATGCCGGTGCTACTGGTGAGCAGGCTGGTCATGTCAAAGTCCGGCGTGAAGGAGACACGGTCAACCTGGATTCGGCCAGTGATGGTGGAGGCGTTCTTGTTTCCCATAAAAGCGAGGTCGGCATCAACGCCGGCGCGCACCTGGTTCTGGTAAACGTAAGTGATTCCGTTCGCCTTTAGGCCGAGATCGAACTGCAGCGTTGGTCGATACACCACGCCGCCTGACGCGGTAATGGTTCCGCCACCGATCTCGCCCTTGAAACTGGTGACGTCAATGCGATTGTTGCTGACGGTGAGAACGCCGTTGGCATTCTGCAGGCCCACGGGCGTACCGATGCTTTGCATGGCTGCGTTCTCGATTCGCACCTGGCCCTGAATATTGGGATTGCCGATCGTGCCGGTTGAGCGGATGTTAAATACCACTTGGCCACTCGTGGTCATGTTGGGTTCGAAGATCTCCACAAGGCGCATGTCGAGGTTGCCGAGGAGGCTTAAAGTCGCCGGGGCATTTCCGGAAACAGGAAGGACACCCTGGAACCGAAGATTGGTACCAGTGCCGGTGATCTGGCCGGGCTGAAGTCTCAACACACCATTGGTGTAGTCGGCTCGAATGGGAGCGGCTGCAGCAAGCTGGATGTCCTTGCCGTAAGTCAGGCGCAAAGTGGGGATGACGATCTGAGCCTGCAGCTGGGACTTGTTCTTGAGTGATCCGCGGACGCCGGCATGCAATTCAGTCTCGCCGGTGACCAGGTCGGCTTCCGCCGGCATGTAGGCGGCGACGAGCGGCTGCAAGGGAATGGCCCCGGTATCAAGGGAAACGTCTGCGATGTAGTCATCGGTGAGGCCGACGGTGCCCTTGGCGCGCAAATAGGTGTTGACGACGTCGGAGGTCAAGGCGAAATTCGCGACGTGGTTCTGGACGGCAGTTTGCAGGTTCACGTTCTGAATGGACTGGCCAGAGATGTTCAGCGTTGGAATCTGTAATGTCGCCTGCAATCCCGGATTCTTGATGGTGCCGCGCCCGCTGGCGTTGAGGTTCAGGACCCCGCCGAGTTTCAGGCTGCGCAATTTTTCGGATTGAAGCTTGCCGAGTTGGAATCCGATGGCGCGGAGCGTGGCTTCATAGCTCTCGGTCTTAGGGTAATAAGTGAGATTGGCACCTGTGTTTCCGGCGGGCATCTGGATGCCGAGGGTGGCGTGAACGATCTGGCCGGTGCCCTGGAATTGCATCTGCATGTTACGGATCTGCTCGCCGTAGACCTTCGCGTTGGCGAGGGTGACGCGTCCGTGCCCGATAGGGTTTAGCTGGGTGCCATGGATATTCACGTTGATGTTCACGACGCCGGAGACAGGCGCTTGCGAGGCCGCGAGCTGTTTCATTTGCGCTATCTGCAGATTCGAGGCATTGAGCGTGACCGCGATGGGGTTACTCGAGGTATAGCTCCATTGGCGCAGACCCACGGAAACATTGAAGCCGATGCGTCCCTGGCCGACGGGAACGAGAGTGCCATTCCGCAAGGCTGCCTGCGAGGGGCTTAACTGGAGGTTGGTTCGGAGAGAGCGCCATTGGGTGCCCTTAAAGCGCAGGTTTGAAGCGACCAGTTGCCCCGCAAGAGTGGGATTCGAGGTTGAACCGCGCAATGTGCCGTTGAAACTCGCAGTTCCGGCCAAGTCCATCGGTTGCGGAGTCTGACCGGCCTTAGGAGTTTGGAAGGCTTCAGCGACTCGTTCGAGTTCCGATAGATCATTCGCTTGCGCGCGGATCTGCATCGCGGAGCGTTCGCCAGCGGTTCCGTTCAGGTAAATCGTCGTCTGCGGCGTGTGCAGGCTGGTTTGAGTGAGCGTGATGGCTTTGGTCCGGCCGTCATAGTCGGCGTGCACTACTCCCTGAAGAGGAACCGTCATGGGATTGGAGGAGTGGACGGGAGTGACACCCGCCTGCAGGGTTGCGTCCGAATGAGCCCTGAGATCCTGAAGGCTTCCGTGCCAGGTCGCTTCGAGAGTTGCGTTTGCGCTACCAGTAAGCTTCACGTTCTGAGCCATCTCGGGCCCCATGAGCGTGGCGGCGTCCGCGAGGGATAAATTCTGCAAGGTCGCGCGAACGCGGGCGTCTTTCCTGGTCGAGACGTCACGAATGGTGGCGTTGGCCAGAATGGAGCCGCCGAGAACGTTGGCGCGGAGGTTTTCCAATACAGCGTTCCCGTTCGCCAGCTTCAGTTCAGTGTGAAGATCGCGAATCTCAGCGCGCGTGGTTCCGTTGCGTATCGCGAGGCCTGGGCTGCTGAGGGCTGCGTTGACGACTGCTGTGTCCAGTGGTGGCGTGGTGCTGCCGGGAGTGCTCTTGTATTTTGCAGTACCGACGAGGCGAACCATGCCGACGGGCAGCGTGGGGCTATTCAGAGCGGCCCGAAGTTCACCGAGATCGAGGCGAGCGTTGTAGCTGGCGTCGAGATTAGGAGCAGAGTAGTCGGTGACGGTAGCCGAGAGATCGACGCGGGAACCGCCGACGGAGAGCACTGCGGGAGAGAGTTGGAAGCGCGCTGGTGTGGCGTCGAACTTGGCGTCGAGATCATGGGGGAGCGGAGCGTAGTGTCCGTATTGGATGTGGCCATTCCGATAGCTTAGTTCGCCGTAATAGCGCCCGCCATCCTGGTTGGCATAGTTGGACTTGAACGTAAGATCGTGGAGGTCTGCGTTGAGGAGTTGCTTCTGATCGTTGTAATAGACCTCGCCGTTGACGAGCAGAGCGTGACGGATCCCGAGTTGAAACAGGTTCGTATTCGAACTGCTGCCGGATGATTGCAGCTTCGGAAAGTTGTTGTTGCCAGCCTTGTCGACATAGAGGTGAACGACTGGATGCTGCACCTCGATATTGTTGACATACCATTCGCGACGCAGCAGGGAAATCACGTTGAGGTCGGCGTAGACGCGATCGGCAGTAAGGAGCGGCTTGGGATCGCCAGGCCGGGTCTGGATGGTTGCGCCGTTGAGGGCTACCGTGAGGTTGTGCAGGTTCAGAGTGAAGTCACGTACCTGGACTCGCGCGTTCAGAGCCGTGCTGGCCTTCTGCTCGAGTAACGAGAGCACGTAGTTGTGGACTTTAGAGCTGTGTAGCGCAATGGCGACAGCAATTACGACGAGGAGGATCAGAGACAGAATTCCTACGGCGGTCCAACCGAGAGCTTTTTTCCAGTCCACCTTGGCCCCCACGGGCAGAGCGCCGGGAGGAGTGCACCGGAATCAGAACGCCTGCCCCAACGTGATGAATATCTGCGTAGCTTTGATTCCGGGAACCGCGTTCAAGTTGTGACCGATATCGAGGCGCACTGGACCGACCGGAGTCTCATAACGGACGCCGAAGCCGATGGTGTTCGTATAGTTCGAGGCGAAGTCGCTGAACCTGATGTGCGAGTAAACGTTGCCGCCGTCGTAGAAGCCGACGACGCCGAGTCCTTTTTTGAGCGGCACCGGAATTCGAAGTTCCGAGTTGAGGATGAACAGTGCATCGCCACCAACAGGTACACGGATGCGAGCGCAGGTAGTCGGATCGGAGGGATTGCCGCAGGCGGCGATAGTCCGCTGGGGCCCTGCTCCGTTCAGCGGGAACCCTCGGAGAGTGCTGCCGCCACCAGAGAAGAATTTTTCGCTGAGCGGGACCCGGCTGCCTGCATACGGGTTCATGAGGCCAATACGGATGCTGTTGGCCCAGATGATGTTCTCGATGCCGATGTTCTTGTAGTACGCGACCTGGCCGAGGAAGCGGACGAAGTTCACGCTTGATGCCATTGGGACAGCGTTCAGGTCGAATTCGGCACTCTCGTAAATTCCCTTGTGGGCGTCCAGAGGATTGTCACGAGTGTCGCGGACGAAGGTGCCGGACAGGGTAGAGATTCGCAGGTTGCGATCGGAAACGGGCACGAGGTCGGGGATAAGAAGGTGCGAGAGCGAGGTGTAGCGCAGGTTGTACCGCAATATCACACTCTTGGTCTTCTTCGCGTCCATGAAGCGCTGGAACTGCAAACCGCCCTCGCCGATGCGTGCGGTGTAAATGGGATTTTCGCTGTTATTCTCGCCGCCGATATTTCCGGTGACGTTCCAACTGGAGTTTCTGAATGTGGGAATGTGATAGGCGAGTGAGCCGCGCTGATCGAGGCGGCTGGCAAGGCCTCCCAAGGTGAGGGTCTCCGCGCGGCCACGCATGTTGAGGCGCGTGTACTCGAACGAGCCTCGAGGTCCCCAGAAGGTCTTCTGGCTGGTTTTGAAGTTTGAAGGCAAGCCGACAGGAGGAATGCCGGGCACGGCGACCGTTCCGCTGGGCACGCTGCCGCCGCGATTGATGACTTCAAATCCGAATCCATAGGTGATCTCGTTACGTTTTTGCTCGTGCAGCTTAATGACAACGTCGTCTTCAGACTGCGTTGTTACCGGGGCGCGAGGATCGATCTCCGCCCAATCGAAGATGTTCAAGGTATAGAGTCGGCCTTCCGCGGCGAGCATCTCGGTCTCGCTTAAAGGCTGTTCAGGCTCAATCTTCGCGACGGTTTTGATGAGGGACTGCCTGGTATGGTGGCGCCCAACCGTTATCACGCGGGCGATCTGCACGCGTGGTCCCTCGATGATCTTGTAGACGACGTTGAGCTCGTGGGGATCGGAGGCACTTGGCTTGGCGACGGAACTGAAGCTGGCGTTGAGATACCCAAGGTTCAGGTAAGTTGCGAGAATCCGGTTCTTGTCCTGCTGGACGAGATATTGCGAGTAGGCTTTTCCAGTTCCGACCTCGAGTCCTTCGGGAGCAAGCTTGGAGACGGGAACGGAATTGCCAACCATCTGAAATGTTGCAGCGGTGTCCAGCGGACCTTCGTCGATGACGAACGTCAGGTGTATGTCGCCGTCGGATTCGCGTTTGATCTGGGGAATGATCTTCGTGTTGTTGTAGCCGGCGTTCTTGTAGATGGTCTGCAGGTTGTCAATGCTTTTGCGAACCAGCTCCTGGCTGTACTTGCCTTTAGTGATCATTCCGCCCTTCTCGACTGCGACGTGCGCGAGCAACTCGTCGTCGCCCATGTGCCTGTTCCCTTTCATGGAAATATCATCGACCTTGTTTCGGGGACCTTTGCGGACGTCGTAGGTGATGAGGACATTCCCGGGCTGGCGGACGACGGAGTTGGTGACCTTGGCGCTGAAGTATCCCTTCGATTGGAAGTACGACACCAGATTCTGCTGACCTTCTTCGATGACGCCCCGCTGCACGGAGTCCTCTGCCACAATCGGTATCAGTTGGCGCTTGTTCTTGCCGGAGACGCCACCGCCGATGACCTTGGTGCGAACAATAGGACCAGTGGTTACCTTGAAGTCGACGTCGGCGTGATTAGTTTGCGGATTGTAGTTCGCGGCAACCAGGTTCACCTGTGCAGTCAGATAGTGATCGGCTATGAGCTTGTTCTGTAAGTATTGGGCAACATTGGTGAGCCGCTTGTAGGAGTAGGTATCGTCGGTGTCGAGATGAGCGGCGTGAAGGCGTGCGAACACGGAGTGCATGTCTTTAGTAAGTTTGCGCGCAATTTCCGGGGACGCTCCCTGGAAATTGATTTTGCCGAACTTGGCACGCTTGCCGAGCTTGATGTGGAACACGACATTGACGAGGCCCTCCTGGAAGTCCGGTTGGATCTCGGGAGTGACAACGGCAGTGAAAAATCCGGTGCGGCGAAAAAGTGCCTCGAGGCCTTTCTGCGCTGTCGCAATGTCTTCAGTGGAGTAGGCGGTTTTCACCGGGTACGCGGCGGCCTGGAGCAATCCGCTATATGAAAAAAAGCCGGAACCGGAAAAAGTGTAGATGCCCAGATAAAGCGCTGGCTGAAGCACGAGGCGAACGTTGACGCCGTTGGCAAGTGGCCGGATCTCGACGGTGACATCGGTGAAGTGACCGACCTTCTTCAGGGCGGCAATCGACTGATCGATCTTGGCATTCGAGAACGGCTGGTCAACTTTCTGGCTGACGACATTCATCAGGTCGTTCGTGTTCAGGTCGGGACGCCCGGCGAAGATGAGCGAGGCGACGCGCTGGCCCTCATAGGCTTTCATGGCCTGCTTGGTCTGGGGTGCGGTGGCTTGCGCGAATGCGCCGGAGCAGAAACTCAGAAGGAGCAGGAATACGACAGTGATACCAATAGGAGTACGAGGGCGGGCGGTGCTACGAATTAATAGTGAAAGCGCCGTGTACAGTTTCACGCTTACGGGAACCTCGGCGAGTTCGAAATGGAGCGCGCCAGAATTCAGAGACAAAATGACGCGTTCTACTTGGATGTGATTTGTCGGGAGACGTTGTCCTGCGAAGGAGGATGGGATGCGGGTCGGAGACACGGAAGCTGCTGGAACTGATGAGAGGTGGGGATAGATCCACCTCTGCTAACTGCAACAGATGTGGGGTACCGAGGACAGATGTGAGGCACTGACACTAAAGCTTGAGCTGATGGCGGATTTCGCGGACGATTGCATCTGGAGTTGCGGAGACGTCGACGGTGGGAGTGCTGGCGGGTTCTTCGAGAGCTGCGAGTTGGCTTTCGAGCATGTCGTTGTGCATATAGTGGCCGGCGCGCTGGCGGAGGCGCTTGTCTATTAGCGCAAACGTGCCGCTCAGATACACAAACTTCACGCTCGCGCTGACGGCGAGGAGGTCGCGGTAACTTTGCTTGAGGGCGGAGCAGGCGAGCACCACATTCTTATTGTTCGCAACCCATGATTCGATTGCCTGGCGCAAGGTCCCCAGCCAGGGGCGGCGGTCGGCATCGCTAAGAGGGATACCGGCAGCCATCTTCTCTATATTCTGCGGCGAGTGATAAGCGTCGGCGTCGGCGAACTCCCAGCCGAGTTGTGTGGCCAGAAGCCTTCCCACGGTTGTTTTGCCGACTCCGGCGACTCCCATGAGGATGACGATCATGGGAGGATTTCGAAGGAATCTTTCGGGAGGCTGGCTGCGGCTTCGCGATCGAGCAGCCATGTTTCAGAGCCGGATGCAGAGTGAATGAGTTGAGCGGGCAGACGCTCCGGGTCGCGCGGTCCGAACAGGACTTCATTCACGACGCCGGCCTTTTCCAATCCGGTCACGAGAAACAGGACATCGCGCGCGGCGTTCAGTAACGGAGCTGTGAAGCTGATGCGCGACTGCTTGACTTCGTCGATGTATTCGGCAGCGACGAGGTGCGAGTTCTCATGCAGGAGCTTGGAGTGCGGGAACAGCGACGCGGTGTGTCCGTTGGTTCCAAGGCCGAGGAGGATAAGGTCGAACTTTGGAATTTCTCCCGGGGCGGCTTGGAAGAACGTGATAAGTTCGCGTTCATAGGCGGCGGCAGCGGTGTCGGCGTTTTCCAGTTCCGTATGGACGCGATGCACGTTGCCGTTGTTCAACTCGAGAGCCTCCAGCAGAGCGACTTCGGTCATGTGATAGTTGCTGGCCTTGTTGGTCGAGGGGACGAACCGCTCGTCTCCCCAGAAGAAATGGACGAGAGACCAGTCGATGCGGTCACGGTAGGGATCGTCGGCGAGCAGTTCGTAAAGACGCTGGGGAGTGCGTCCACCGGAGAGGGCGACGGCGAAGCGGCCACGCTGCTGAATGGCGGCACCGGCGTGAGCGGTGAATCGGCGAGCGGCTTCACGAGCGACGTCGTCGTCGTCGTTGCAGACAAGGATTTCGCGGTCTGAGTTTGCCAAGCGGTTCTCCGTTGAGAGTAAAGTCCGTTATCGCTCCGAGTCGAGGCTGCGCCAGCGGCGATGGTCGCCTCTGATCATGGACTGCGCCGATTCGGGGCCGTCGCTGCCGGCAGCGTAGTTCGGGAACGACGGCGGGGGCAACTGCGCCCAGGCTTCTTCAATCGGTGTGATGATACGCCACTCAGCTTCGATTTCGTCGCCGCGAGTGAAGAGCGTGGCATCTCCGCGCATGGCGTCGAGCAACAGCGTCTCATAGGCGACTGGGGTTGCAGTACCGAAAGAACGGCCATAGTCGAACTCGGCGCGGACCGGGACGGTCTTCATCTGTGAACCGGGGTATTTCGCGCCGAACGAAATCGAGATGCCTTCGTTGGGCTGAATGGTCAGCGTGATCACATTTGGTTCGACTTCTTCGTCGGGCGTGCGCGCGAACAGGGCCTGCGGCGTACGCTTGAAATGAACGCGGATCTCGGTCATAGGACGGGCGAGACGCTTGCCCGTGCGAATAAAGAAGGGCACGCCGGCCCAGCGCCAGTTGTCGATGTAAAACTCGACGGCGGCGAAGGTTTCAGTGTGCGACTGAGGGTTGACGCGCTTTTCCTCGCGATAGCCTGGAACGGGCTTGCCGTTGATCGTTCCGGGACCGTACTGGCCGCGAACGGTGCGCTTCGCGACTTCCTCGACGGTCATGGGGCGAATCGAGCGGAAGAGTTGGACTTTTTGTTCGCGGACGGCGTTGGCTTCGAAGGCAATCGGGGGCTCCATGGCGGTGAGCGCCGTCAGTTGAAGCAGGTGGTTGGCGACCATGTCACGCAACGCGCCGGTTTCCTCGTAGAATGCGGCGCGGTTTTCGACGCCAACGGTTTCGGCAGCGGTGATTTCGACGTAATCGACGTAATTACGGTTCCATACGGGTTCAAAAATGGAGTTGCCGAAGCGGAAGACGAGGATGTTCTGGACGGTTTCTTTGCCGAGGTAGTGATCGATGCGGTAGATGTCCTCTTCGCCGAAGACCTTGAGGACTTCCAGGTTCAACGCTCGGGCGGATTGGAGATCGCGGCCGAAGGGCTTCTCAAGAATTACGCGCGCCCAACCCTTCGCGTGATGGTTGAGTCCGGCGTCGCCGAGACCAGCGACGATGGGTGGTGCCAGCGAGGCCGGGGTCGAGACATAGAACAAGCGGTTGTGCGGACGGCTGGCCTGGCTTAGAGTGTCGAGCCGGGCGGAGATGCGGGAGAAGAGTTTCGGATCCTTGATGTCGCCCGTGACGTAATGCAGGCGCTCGGCGAACCAGTCCCAGCGGAGATCGTTGAAGTCGCGGGCGTCGCGGGAGGATTTGGCGGCGTCGTGCATCTGCTGGCGGAAGGCGTCGTCGGTCATCTCGGTGCGGCCGGTGCCAATCACCTGGAAGAACGGGTTCATGCAGCCGACGCAAGCGAGATCGAAGAGCGCTGGGATGAGTTTGCGCCGTGTAAGATCGCCGGAGGCACCGAAGATGACCATGAGGCAAGGTTCGGCGACGGGGAGCGGCGGCGCTTTAGGTTTCTCGACGGTGTTGGCCTGAATAACCGTGCTCATTACTTCCTGCCTTCTATGGCGAAGCCCCCGGATTGTCTGGGGACTTGTGCGTGGAATACGTTACGTTTTCTCGTGCAGCAGGTTTAGCCAATCGGTGTGGACGAAGCCGGCTTCGGGGCGATCGGCGCGCTGATAAGTGTGAGCGCCGAAGTAGTCGCGCTGGGCCTGCGTGAGATTCTGCGGAAGATGCGCGGCGGTGTAGCTGTCGAAGTAAGCGAGCGAGGCCGACATCGCCGGGACGGGAACTCCCATCGAGACAGACGTGGCAATGACGTGGCGCCAGTCGGGTTCGGCGGCGACGATCTCCCTCTGGAATTCGGAGTCCAGCAGAAGATTCGTAAGGTCGGTGCGGCGCTCGTAAGCCTGCATGATGGAATCGAGCAGGCGTGCTCGAATGATGCAACCGGCTTTCCAGATGCGGGCCATCTCCCGAAGATTGATGCCCCAGTTGTATTCGTCGGAACCGGCGCGAATCAGGCTCATGCCTTGGGCGTAAGAGCAGACCTTGGCGGCGTAGAGCGCATTCTTCACCGCCGAGATGAATGTTTTTTTATCGCTGGAATAAGGCCGGACGCCGGTGCGGCCGTATTGCTTGGCGGCACGAACGCGCTCGTCCTTCATGCTGGAGAGGACGCGGGCGTCGATGGCGGCGGCGATGGTCGGGATGGGAATGGCGAGATCGAGCGCGATCTGGGCGGTCCATTTGCCGGTACCCTTCTGCCCGGCCTTGTCGAGAACGAGGTCGACGAGGGGCTTGCCGGTTTCTGGATCGGTGACACTGAGCACCTGCGCGGTGATGTCGATCAAATAAGATTCGAGCAGGCCAGCGTTCCAACTGGCGAAGATCTCCGAGAGTTCTTTCGCCCCAAGTCCGAGTCCGCGCCGGAGAAGGTCGTAGGCTTCGGCGATGAGTTGCATGTCGCCGTATTCAATGCCGTTGTGAACCATCTTGACGAAGTGGCCGGCGCCATCGGGTCCGACGTACGTTACACACGGGCCGGAATCGCTTTTTGCGGCGATGGATTCGAGGATGGGTCGCATGTGCTCGTAGGCATCTTTGTCGCCGCCGGGCATGAGCGATGGGCCGTAGCGCGCGCCTTCTTCGCCACCGGAGACTCCCATTCCGAAAAACTTCAGGCCTTTGCCGCGCCACTCGGCTTCGCGGCGCTGCGTATCCTTGAAGAAGGAATTGCCGCCGTCGATAACTATGTCGCCGGGCGAAAGAATGGGGGCGAGTTTGTGCATCATCTGGTCGACGGGATCGCCGGCTTTGATCATCATGAGGATGCGACGTGGTGGTGCGAGAGCGGCGGCAAAATCCTGAAGCGACTTGGTGCCGACGATCTGCCGATCAGCATTCTGGGCAACAAAGCGATCGACCCAATCGGGCTCAAGGTTCCAGACGGCGACTTTGCGGCCGTGGTCTTCAATGTTGAGGGCGAGGTTTTGTCCCATAACCCCGAGGCCTATGATTCCGAATTGCGCAGTATTGGTGATCACGTCCGTCGTTGCCATTGAAAACTCCTTGTGGAATGAATCCGGCAGGATCGTTATTCACGTGAGCGGAAATGATATGCGTCACGGCTCGCTCCCTGCAATGGATGCGAAAGCAGGGAGTTGGGATTCGGAGCGAATTCGTTCAGAATTTCTGAAGGAAGAATTAGAAAAGCGGCGAGGGTTGCCGTTTTGTGCCACGCGGCGGTAGCTTTGGGAGTCTCAGTGAAGCGGGAGTGACCGCACCGCGGTTCTGATTGCTTCGGGTGTTGTGGTTACCTCTGTGCATCTCGCAATTTCGCAAGTACACTAGTAAATCGATTTTGTGGGAGGGTTAACGTAATGCGCCATTCTCTTTCCGCGCGTCGTGTTGTCCTTATCTCTTTTCTCCTATTCTCCATTGCAGCCGTTGCACAACAACCGTTCACCGTGTCGCCTGCGGTTGAGAAGCGGATCGACGCTCTCCTGCAGAAGATGACGGTTGAAGAGAAGGTCGGGCAGCTTGTTCAGTATTCGGCGGGCAGTCCGACGGGACCGGGAACGGGACGCAACGATTACCCCGACATGATCGCGGCGGGGCAGGTCGGCTCGCTCTTCAATCTCTCGGGAGCGAAGAAGACGAATGAAATGCAGCGGATCGCGGTGGAGAAGTCGCGGATGCATATTCCGCTAATCTTCGGGCAGGACGTGATCCACGGACTGCGAACAACGTTCCCGGTTCCGCTGGCGATGTCGTCGACATGGGACATCCCGCTGATCGAGCAGTCAGCGCGAATCGCGGCGCTTGAAGCGGCAACGGAGGGTATCCGCTGGACGTTCTCTCCGATGGTCGATATCGCGCGAGACGCGCGATGGGGGCGGATCACAGAGGGCGCGGGAGAAGATCCGTATCTCGGTTCGCTGGTCGCGGCGGCGTATGTTCGCGGTTACCAGGGGACGAAGCTCAACGATCCGATGTCGATCGCAGCGTGCGTGAAGCATTACGTCGGATACGGGGCGGCTGAGGGTGGACGCGATTACAACACGACTGATATGTCCGAACGCACTCTGCGACAGATTTACTTGCCGCCGTTTCACGCCGCGGAAAATGCCGGCGCGGCGACATTCATGAGCGCGTTCAATTCGCTGGACGGAGTTTCGTCTTCGGCAAACGCGTTTACGTTACGGCAGGTGTTGCGCAAGGAGTGGGGCTTCCGGGGATTTGTGGTGAGCGACTGGAATTCGGTGGGAGAACTGATTCCGCAGGGATTGGCGCTCGATCCGTCACAGGCAGCCGAGAAGGCCGTGCTGGCTGGCGTGAATATGGACATGGAGAGCAACGCGTACCACACCAGCCTGGTGCAACTGGTGCGCTTGGGCGCGGTGCCGATGGCTACCCTCAATGAGGCGGTCCGGGAAGTGCTGCGCGTGAAGTTTGCGCTGGGTTTGTTCGATCATCCTTATGCGGACGAATCGAAGTCGGCGATGGAAGGACCGCTTCCGGAGGCTTCGCGAGAGACGGCGCGGAAGGCGGCCGAGGAGTCGTTCGTGCTATTGAAGAATGCTTCTGTCAATGGGACGCCGGTTCTGCCGTTGCAAGCCAAGGCGGGACGGACGATCGCGCTGATTGGGCCGATGGCGGACGATGCCGTGAATATGGCGGGATCCTGGGGCGGACTGGCGCAGAAAGACGATGTCGTGACGCTCTACAAGGCGCTGACGGATTTCGTGGCGAAGTCGAACATGAAGCTGGTGTATCAGAAGGGTGTTTCTCTTGTAGAGCCCGAGAACCAGGGGTCGGACGACATCCCAGCGGCGGTGGAAGCTGCGCGGAGAGCCGACGTGGTTCTGCTGGCATTGGGCGATGACGCGGGGCTGATGTCGGGCGAGGCGGCGTCGCGGGCGCACCTGAAGATGGCGGCGAATCAGCGCAAACTGATCAACGAAATCACCGCACTCGGAAAGCCGACGGTGATGATCCTGTTCAGCGGGCGTCCGCTGGTGCTGACGGATGTGGAGCCGAAACTGAGCACGATACTGCTGGCATGGTATCCGGGGGTAGAGGCGGGGCCGGCGCTGGTGAATACGCTGTTCGGGATGTCGAACCCGAGCGGGCGTCTGACGGCCACTTTCCCGCGGGCTGTGGGACAGGAGCCGCTTTACTACGACTACCTCAATACCGGGCGTCCGGCACTCAATGCCGACCTGACGCATTTGCCGCGGAACGGAGAGGAGAAATACCTGTCGCGCTATATCGACGAGCAGAACTCGCCGCTGTATCCGTTTGGGTACGGACTCTCCTACAGCACGTTCAGCTTTACGCAGCCGAAGCTCAGTGCTACGACAACGAGTGCGGCTGCGCTGAACGCGCGCAAGCCGGGCAGCGAAGTTCATGTGACCGCCGAAGTCAAGAACACGAGTTCGCGTGCAGGAACGGAAATCGTGCAACTCTACGTCGGGCAGCGCGGCACGAGCGTTGCGCGTCCGGTTCACGAACTTGAGGGATTCCAGAGACTGACGCTTGGGCCGGGAGAGTCGAAGACCGTGGAGTTCACGATTGGGCGGGATCAGCTTGCGTTCTGGAATATCGATATGAAGGACGTGGTTGAACCGGCGAAGGTGAATGTCTGGGTCGCGCCGAACTCGGCAATTACGGCGCAGCCAGTGGAGTTTGAAATAAAACCGTAAGACCGAAGATCAGGTGAACCGAAGAACCACCAAAAAACCGAAGATCGGGTGAACAAGAAGAAGGGTTCATCCGATCTTTGTTTTTACTCTCCAGGGACAAACCTGTATTTCGCCCTGAAACAATTGTTCCGTTTCAGGCCTTTAGCTTCGGTTTCCAAATGTACAGGTGACCATCGTCGCTGGACGTGGCGATTTCGAGTTTGCGCAGTTTGGAAGCGCGGTTCAGCGCCGAGCGGATGTTGGCCTTGGAGTCGGGGAGTTCCGCCAAGGGGATTTTAAGCGCTCTTCCGTCGGATAACGTTTCAAGATCGCGCAGGATTTCGGCGACGATGGAGAAGTGTTTTCCGTGGCGGCCATGGGGAAGATCGTCCTGCGAGATCGAAGCGAATGCTCGCCGTTCTGTCGAGTTTTTTCCTTGTTTCTGCATACCGGTTGGTGTCGGGCGATTAGATGCCTTAAACTATCGTTAACGTAGCGTAATAGATGCGTGTTGGTATAGTGACGTTGCTTTGGCGGGTAGATAACCGCCATGTGTCCGAGAAATTAAAGACTTAGCCCGTACAAACCGATTGCTGGTAGCCTTTGCGGAGTGGGGTAGGGCCTCGTGACAAACACCAAGTTTCCAACCGTCTCCCTTGATGAATTGAAGGCGCAGAGACTGCAACCGGAAGATTTTCCCCTTCGTCCGGTTGTTCTGGTCGTGGACGATGAACCGATCATCGCCGACACTTTGGTAGCGATTCTTTCCGCGTCAGGTTACGTTGCAGATGCGGCCTACAATGGCGAGAGTGCGCTGGAAATGGCGCAGATAATTCCCCCGGAATTGCTGATCTCCGACGTGGTGATGCCGGGGATGAGCGGGGTATCGCTGGCGATCTCGATGCGGCAGACTTGCCCGGATTGCCACGTATTGCTGTTTTCGGGGCAGGCGGCCACGGGCGACATCCTGCTGGACGCTCGAAAGCAGGGGCACGATTTCAATATCCTCGCCAAGCCAGTTCATCCCCGGGATTTGCTTGCGCATGCTGCGCGACTGCTGGCCAGCGCTTGAAGGGTTTCTGGCTCGCCGGGCAGAGCTTCGCGGCCGCGTAAGTGTTTCCTTGCCCAGATGAAACTGAAGGCTCATGATGGACTCCTGTGCGCGTGAGGCGCGCCAGGAGCAGGAATGAGCGCATCCGCGGATTTCGACAACGAATTTCAGGCAGTCCCCGGTATTCTTTTTGTCGATCACGTGGCGATTTCGGTGCCGAGCGGGGCACTGGAGGCGCAGGTCGAGGCGTACAGGATGCTGGGTTTCCAGGAAGTGCATCGCGAAGACGTCGGCGGGAAAGACCAGGTGCGCGAAGTACTACTGCGAATCGGGGACGGGCCCAACCTGATCCAGTTACTCGAGCCTTTGTCGCCGGAGTCGCCGGTGCAGAAGATGATCGAGAAAAATGGTGGGCGCGGCGGACTGGCGCACGTGGCATTTCGGGTGCGCAATGCGCGGGCCGCATTCGATTACCTGAAACAACGCGGCTTCAGCATCATTGATAAGGCGCCGCGTCCGGGCTCGCGCGGGACTACGGTCTTTTTCCTGCACCCGAAATCGCGTGCGGAGAATCCCTTCGGGTTCCTGATCGAATTTGTGGAAGAGCCCGAATAGAGTGGAATTTCTGGGGCTATTATTGTCCCAGCCGCTCTGGACGGTTACACTTTTCAATACAGGGTTGCATTCATGAGAAATCTCACCAGTGTGGTGCTTGCCGTTTTAGCTGTTATTTCTCTTGCCGCGTGCCGCAAGTCGAGCGACCAGTTCCGCCACTATCCCGTGGAAGGCAAGGTGCTTGCCGTTAATAAGGACAAGAAGACGCTGACGATCGCTCACAAGGAAATTCCGGGACTGATGGGCGCGATGACGATGGACTACAGTGTGAACGATGGCTGGGTGATGCGTGCGGCGAAACCGGGCGACCACATCACGGCCTCGTTAGTAATGGATCCCGAGGGAGCGTATCTGGAGAACGTGGTGTTGACCGATACCGGCACGCCGATCGATCCCAGCACTAGTTCGCTCCACGAGCCCGTTCCGGGGGATACGCCGCCCGATTTCGCCTTCTCGAACCAGGACGGGAAACAGGTGAAGTTGAGCGAGTTCCGGGGAAAACCGGTGCTGTTAACGTTCATCTATGCGCGGTGTCCGCTGCCGGACTACTGCATCCGGATGAGCGACAACTTTGGACTGATCGCGCGCGAACTCAAGCAGAACGATCCTGCCATCTACGGCAAGCTGCAGATGCTCAGCGTGAGCATTGATCCGGAATTCGATACACCGCCGGTTCTGAAGAATTATGGAAAGAGCTTTGCCGGGAATGTCGATCCAAAATTCGAGCACTGGCAATTTGGTTCGGCGAATCCAAAAGATACACGGGCATTCGCGAACTTCTTCGGTCTTTCGTACGACAAGGAAGGGGACCAGATCGTGCACAGCCTGCGGACAGCGTTGCTCGACCCCTCGGGGAAAATCGCGGCCGTGTACAACGGGAATGACTGGCGTCGAGACGATGTGATTCGGGATTTGAAAAAAATGAACTAGCATTCCGTGATACTGATTCAGTGATACTGGTTGTTACAGGACACAGGATAAGAGGCTCCGAACGAATCGGAGCCTTTTCCCATTCGCACTGCCTGTCGTGGCCGAATGCTGAATGCTGATGTTCTAGCTAGTGCACTGTCACGGTCGAAGGACGGGCGCTCGCGCACTTTTCGACAATCAACTCGCGCATGTGTTTGACGACCCCGGGAAGGGCCTTGGCGACCTCGGAACTTAGCTGCGAGCCGTATCCGAAGCATTCGCCGGTGACGGTCATGAGCATGGCTTCTGGCACACGATGGAAGATTCTCTGCGAGAGGCCGAGCAGGGTCGAAGGATCGATATGGTGCACGAGGGTCTCACCGGTCGGACGATTCGCGGGCAATACGCGGCGGCTGTGGATGGTTCCGGCAACGCCGTCCATGTCGGCGTCGACGAAAAGGGCGAGGTCGGCCCGGGAAACCTTTTCGGCAAGTTCGGGAGTCAACTGCTGGCATTCGATGAACTCGATGTCGCCGCCGTTTACGGATTGCTTCAGTTTTTCGACGGCCTGGATTCCGAAGGAATCGTCGCTGCGCAGGGGGTTTCCGAAACCGATTACGAGCACCTTGGCCATAATCGCCTCCTCGTTAGTTTCAGGCTAGCAATGAGGTGCGGGGCATGATGTGAGGCGCATCACCGGATCGTGTGGCGACTGAAGGCCAGGGAGGCTTATTACGAGGAGCACAGCTAGCAGATACGGGGCAACTGCTCGCCGGTGATCATGTCGACGATGCGCGTCGTGCCGATACGGCTCTTCAGGGTGACTATACCGGGCGACTCCTTCTTCACAGCTCCAATCCGGGATGCAAATTCGCCGCCGTGGCCAGAGCGCAAAATCTCCAGGGCACGGTCGACCTGCTTCTCAGGAAGGATCACTGCCATCCGGCCTTCATTGGCGAGGTAAATAGGGTCAAAGCCAAGGACCTCGCAGGCGCCGAGGACGTCATCACGAACGGCGATCCTGGTTTCTTCAATGGCGATTTGCAGCTTGGAGGCTTCTGCGATCTCGATGAGCGTGGTTCCCAGACCGCCGCGAGTGAGGTCACGCAGGCAGTGGAGTTCCAGGCCGGCATCGAGCAGGCGCTGAACGGTGCCGTTCAGTGGGGCGCAGTCGCTCTCGATGGTGGTTTCAAATTCGAGACCCTCGCGCGCGGCCATGATGGCGATCGCGTGGCGTCCGACGTCGCCGCTCAGGAGCACGGCATCGCCATCTCGGACGCTGGCTGGCGAGATGGACAGATTGTGGTCGACGATCCCGACGCCCGCGGTGTTCAGGAAGATGCCGTCTCCCTGTCCCTTGTCCACGACTTTCGTATCGCCGGTCACGAGTTGGACGCCGGCGGTATCGGCCGAAGAGCGGAGGCTCTGTACGACAGCCCAGAGGGTCTCCATGGGAAGACCTTCTTCGAGGATCATTCCGCAACTGAGATAGAGCGGGCGGGCGCCGCACATGGCGAGGTCGTTAACGGTACCGTTGACGGCGAGCGAGCCGATGTCGCCGCCGGGGAAAAATAGCGGGTGAACGACGTAGGAATCGGTAGTGAAGGCGAGTCGGGTGTTGCCGACAGGAAAGACGGCGCCGTCGTGGCGCGACTCCAGCAGATCGTTGCGGAAGGCCGGGAGCACCATCTTTTCGAGAAGCTGATGCATCAACTTGCCGCCGCCGCCGTGGGCGAGCGTGATGGTCGGGTAGTCGCTGATGGGAATGGGACACTCCAACTTGAACTTTGGCGTGGCGACTTCGTGTCCCTTTGTATCCTTTGTGTTCTTCATTTGCTCACGTGCCTGTAACGGAAATATGCGGCGCACGCGCCTTCGCTGGAAACCATGGGCGCGCCGAGCGGCTTCTCTGGCGTGCATTTGGTGCCGAATGCCGGGCAGTCTTCCGGCTTCACGCGGCCCTGCATCACCAATCCGCTCAAGCAGTCGGGGCTCTCGGGGGCATCGTAGTCGGCGAGGCCGAATTTCAATTCAGCATCGTACTCGGAATATTTCTTGCTGAGGCTGAGGCCGCTGTTGGGAATCTCGCCGATGCCGCGCCACTTGCGGCGAGAGACAGAGAATACCTCGCGAATGAGTTTCTGCGCCTCGACGTTGCCGTCGCGGCGAACCGAGCGCCTGTACTGGTTCTCAACCTCGGCGCGGCCTTGCTCGAGTTGGGTAACGCACATCAGGACGCCCTGAAGAATGTCGAGTGGTTCGAAGCCGGTTACGACAATGGGGACGTGGTACTTCTTCGCGATCGGTTCGTACTCGGTGTAGCCCATCACGGTGCAGACGTGTCCGGCGGCGAGGAAGCCTTGGACTTTGCAGTCGGGTGAACCGAGGATCGCTTCCATGGCGGGCGGAACGAGAACATGGGAGACGAGAACGGAGAAGTTCTTGATCCCCTCCTGGTGGGCCTTGAAGACGGCCATGGCATGCGCGGGAGCGGTGGTTTCGAAGCCGACGGCGAAGAATACGACTTCTTTTTCGGGATTTTGTTTCGCGATCTGAACGGCGTCCGTCGGGGAGTAGAGAATTCGGACATCGCCGCCCTGTGCTTTCACCGAGAAGAGATCGCCTTCGGTGCCGGGGACGCGCAGCATGTCGCCGAAGGAGCAGAAGATCACGTCGGGACGTCGGGCGATGCGAAGCGCCTTGTCGATTTTTTCGAGCGGTGTGACGCAGACCGGGCAGCCGGGGCCGTGCACGAGCGTGATTTCTTTCGGCAGTAACTCGTCGATTCCGTATTTCACGATGGAGTGTGTCTGGCCGCCACAGATTTCCATGAGAGTCCATGGAGACTTCGTTACTTTGGCAATGGCGCGCGCGTATTCCTGTGCGACGGCGGCATCCCGGTATTCGGTTACATATTTCATAACTTCAGTTCTTCGGGGGATCCGACGAGAGTTCCGCCAGTTTGCCCCATCTGTGCCAGGTACTCAAATACCTGCTTTGCCTCGCCTTCGTCGATCTTGCTGATAGCGAAACCGACGTGTACGAGGACGTAGTCTCCGATGTTCGCTTCGGGAACATAGGCCAGGCTGATTTCTTTCTTGATCCCGCTGAAGTCGACACGGGCGACGCGAGCGAAGTCCTCGCCTCTAATGCTTTCAATTTTTCCGGGAACGGCGAGACACATAACTATTCCTTTGCAGGCGCGCGCAACTGACGGGCCGCCGCCATGATTTGTCCGACCGAAATACCGCCGTCATTGGGCGGAATTCGCTGATGCCAGTAGACGCGATAGCCGGCATCGCTGAAGCGCCGGATTGCGAGTTCGGTCAGAAGTTTGTTCTGGAAGCAGCCACCGGTGAGAACGATCTTGCTGTCCGGCGAGGTTCGCTTGGAAAACACCTGTTCGGCTGCGGTGAGCATCATGCTCACGAGCGTGTTGTGGAACTTCCGCGCAATCAGCGCGCCGGCGACCCCACGCCGAAGATCTTCAAGGATGGCGAGGATCATCGGTTCCCAATCGAGTACCAGAGGGCCTGATTCGTTTGTGTTCTTCAGAGCGTATTCGTCGTCCGTTGCTGCCGCGGTGGCGAGTGCTTCCAATTCCATCGCGGCCTGACCTTCGAAGCGAACGGTCTGGCGCAGATCTAGGAGCGATGCCACGCCATCGAAGAGGCGGCCGGCGCTCGAAGTTCGCGGGGAATTCAGGCCGTGCTCCACCATCGCGACGATCGTCTTTAACTCGGCAGGCGTGAAGGCCCGAACCGGTGCGAGGCCGTGCTTCTCCTTGAGATTCGCCCCGAATAATTCGTGGAGGATACCAAGGGCGCTGCGCCGAGGTTCCTTTACGGCTCGCTCGCTGCCCGGTAGGGTAAAGGTCCGAAGATGAGCTGCGCGTTCGAAGCCGGTTTCGTCTACCCAGAGAAACTCTCCGCCCCAAACCGTGCCGTCCAGGCCGTAGCCGCTACCGTCCCATGAGACTCCGAGCACTGGTGCATCGAGTTCGTTCTCGGCCATGCAAGCCAGCACGTGCGCGTAATGGTGTTGCACGCTAATGAGCGGGAGACCGGTGCGGCGCGCGTACTCGGTGGACATGTAGTTGGGGTGAAGGTCGCAGGCGATTGCTTGCGGTGCAAAATCGTAAAGCTTTTTGAAACTCTCGATGACGTGCTCGAAGGCGCTGTAGGCTTCCTGAGTTTCCAAGTCGCCAATGTGTTGGCTGACGAAGACCTGGTTTCCGATGGATGCAGCGATCGTGTTTTTCTGGTGCGCTCCAACTGCGAGGATCGGGGGGAGGGCGTCTTTGGTGAAGACGGGCAGCGGTGCGAGTCCGCGAGCGCGGCGAAGCACGAGTTCGCGATCAGCTACGACGCGGACGATGGAGTCGTCGGCGTGGCGCACGATGGGGCGGTTGTGCACAAGGAAGCAGTCGGCGATATTGTGGAGACGTTCCAGGGCCTCGCGTTCGTCGATGCAGATTGGTTCGTCGCTGAGGTTGCCGCTGGTGGCGACGACGGGAAAATTCAGCTCACTGAGGAGCAGGTGATGCAGCGGTGTGTACGGAAGCATGGCGCCGATGCACGGATTCCGTGGCGCGATGAGGGGGCTGATCCCGCTGCGCGGATACGGCTTGCGCTTTAACAGCACGATGGGCGACTCGGGCGAGCAGAGTAGGCGCTCTTCGGCCGGGCTGACCTCGCAATCGCCACGAATGGAGAACAGTCGCGGAAACATGAGGGCGAGCGGTTTTTCTTCGCGGTGCTTCCTTTCGCGGAGAGTCTTCACGGCCTCGTTATTGCGGGCATCGGCCAGCAGGTGAAAGCCGCCGAGGCCTTTCACGGCGACGACCTTCCCGGCGCGGATGGCACCGGCGGTCATGTGCAGGGCATCGTCGCGATCGCCGATTCGCACGCCATTCTTGTCCCAGAGCTGGAGTTGCGGACCGCACTGAGGGCACGCGTTTGGCTGCGCGTGGAAACGGCGATTCGCGGGATCGCGGTACTCGCGCTCACAGTCCTGGCACATGGTGAAGCGCCGCATCGTCGTTGATGGGCGGTCATACGGGAGGGCTTCGATAATCGTGAATCGCGGGCCGCAGTTGGTGCAGTTGGTGAACGGATAGCGATAGCGACGGTTCTGCGGGCCGGAGATATCCGCCAGGCAGGCAGGGCAGGTCGCGATGTCGGGTAACACGAGGACGGATTTTTCTCCGCCGCTACTCTCGTGGATAGTGAAGTCGGAGCAGCCGACCGGGTCCAGGAATGAGCTTTCGAGACTCTGGATGCTGGCGATGGCCGGTTTATCCCGTTCGATGCGGAGTTGGAATTCGCGGAGACGCTCGGGATCACCCTCTACTTCCACGAAAACTCCGGCGGCAGTGTTGCTGACCCAACCGGGAAGAGCGAGTTCTTTCGCGAGGCGAAAAACGAATGGGCGAAAACCGACACCCTGGACAGCACCACGGATCACCATACGCAAGCGCCGGGCAGCGCTGGTTGATTGAGCGACCTGGAGTTGTTCAAGCATCGGTTGTCCCCGGCAGGCAGATTTCTCCGACGCCTCCAGCCTAGACGCCGATCTCACCGGCGGCCATGACAGCGGTCACGGTCAAATTGTGATCGAGCGCACTTAGGTGTAGTACAACGCTTCGCCGTCAATCGAGGTTCCTAATAGGTTTTGGGGGCATCATGGCGGCGGAATCTGCTTGGAAACTGGGCGGCCTGACCTGGAAGGAATTGAGCCGGCGGGTCTGGCGAGAGTTCAACGAAGACGAGATCATGGACCGCTCCGCGGCGCTCTCGTATTACTTCCTGGGATCCATTTTTCCACTTATTTTTGTCCTGTTCTCGATCCTCGGCTTCCTGGCCACCCCGGGAAGCCAGATCCGCCAGACCATATTGCAGCATGCGGCGATGGTGCTGCCGGGAGCGGCAGATACCCTCGTCAACAAAACGCTGAATGAAATCATGAATGCCAGCGGCGGAGGCAAGATTTCGTTCGGTATTGTTGCCTCGATCTGGACGGCGGCGACCGGTGTTGCTGCGGTGATGAGTGCGCTCAACGTGGTCTACGACATTCGCGATACGCGTAGCTATTGGCGGTTTCGGGTGATCGCGACCGGATTGATGGTGGCGATGTCCGTTTGCATCGTTTTGGGATTGGCGCTTGCGGTCTTTGGCGGGACAGCCGCGGGTTGGGTCGGAGCCCATTTCAACCTGGGCAGCACCTTCATGATTGCCTGGACAGTCATCCAGTGGGTGATCGTGGTAGCTGCGATGCTCTTTGCATTCGCGCTGCTCTATTACTTTGGGCCGAATATTCGCGACCAGCACTGGGAGTGGGTGACGCCCGGTTCGATAGTCGGGTTCGTGTTGTGGCTGGGAGTATCGCTGGGATTGAAGGTGTACATCGCTCATTTCAACACCTATTCGGCCACCTATGGCTCTCTTGGGGTGGTCATCATCCTCCTGCTGTGGTTCTACGTGACAGGAATGGCGCTGCTGCTTGGGGCCGAGATCAATTCCGAGATCGAACACGCGGCGGCCGAACGTGGCGACAAGGATGCGAAGAAGCGCGGGGAGGTCGCTCCGGGAGTGTTCCTGCCGCAGCGTGGCCTGGTCGACCCAGCGCACCCCAAGTTGAGACCCGACGACAAAGAAAGCCGGGAAGACACTGCAGCTTGAGCCCGCAAATCGCGGAGGGAAGTCGTAAAAGGGTGTTCCTGTGGAATAATGATGTCCACGGGAGGTTGTCGATGGACGAGCGCGAATTTTACGACGAGCGACAGGAAACCAAGAAAGCCTCTCTGACCTGCCCTCACTGCCGCCAGGAGAACGAATACGATATCGGGTGGGTGGTTCGCACTAAGAAGCGGCAACTGCCAGGCCGAGCCGACGAACGGGATCGCGCAAAGTTTGCCAAGGCGCGCTCCTACATGGTTCGCCGGGAAGACATGCTGGCCTGCAAGAATATGCGTTGCCGTAAGCGCTTCGAAATCGCTGGGGTGCAGTCGGTCGCGTTCCTCGACTGATGAACGAGTTTGCCGAGGGAACCTAATCCCAACATCGAGTTTGATAGCCGGAGAGCGTACGTTTTTGTCCGCAAGAGTTGACAGCGTTTTTTGGCCTGCCCCCGTTGTTTGCGATTCCCACTTCCGGTCATTTATCTTTATTGGTTTGCCACTTGCGCGAGGTGTCTCGTGAAGATTCTGGTATGCATGAAGCAGGTGCCTCAGAAGGATGCGCCATTGAAATTGAACGAATCCGGTAAATGGATTCGCGAAGACGTTTCCTACGAAGTGAATGAACCGGATGCTTATGCGCTGGAAGAAGCGTTGCGCCAGCGGGAAAAGCATAAGGGCGAGGTTGTGGTGGTGACGGCGGGCCCGGCAAGGGCGCAGCAGGTTCTGCGCGAGGCGTTGGCGAAGGGCGCCGACAGGGCGATCCATCTCGAGGACGACCGGTTCGCGCATCTCGATTCGTACAACGTGGCGCGGGCAATCGCGGCGGCGATCAAGGACGAGCAGTTCGACCTGGTATTCACGGGATTGCAGTCGGACGATTTTGGCGCAGCGCAGACGGGCGTCATTCTGGCGGAATTGCTGGGATGGCCGCATGCGACGATCATCATGCAGATCGAGAAAACGGAAGGCGGCATTCGCGTAAAGCGTGAACTCGAGGCCGGGTACTTCCAGTTCGTCGATATGCCACTTCCGGCAGTGCTCACGATTCAATCGGGTATCAACAAGCTCCGTTACGCGACTCTGATTGGAATCAAACAGGCGAAGAACAAACCGCTGCGCAAACTGACCTGGGATGAGGTTTCATCGTCACTGGCCGAAAACCGGCAGGAAATCGAGAAACTCTACATTCCGCAGAAGACGAAGAAGACGGAGTTCATCGAGGGTCCGCCGGCGGAAGTGGCAAAGAAACTGGTCGATAAGCTGAAGAACGAGATACGGGTTCTGTAGTTGTAACGCCGGGCACTGCCCGGCGGGGATTGTAAGCCGCAAAGTCGGCATCAAACGTGGGGTGGGGTGAAGAATGGCGCACATTGAGCGCGCGAATTCGCAGGAAGAAGAGCACTTACTGGTTGAGCAGCGTACCGGATCGCAACTGATGATTACGGGAACGATCTTTTTTGGCATGGGGACGCTGCTGAGCATTTTCGATTTTTCGGACTGGCGGCAGGGCACGCACCTGATGCTCTATTACTCCGGTACATTGCTGTTCATCGGAGTAGTGCTGATTGCGATAGGCATGTACAAGCGGTCGTACAACGCGTAATCCCGGTGCAGTAGGGCTTCGGGCGGTGACGTCCGACACAGATTTTCGCCGCTAAGACGACAGACAATTGGGTTCCTGCGCAGGAGGTTGTTATGGCGGAACTCAACGAGGCGAAGCGGGAGTCGAAGCGAGAGACTGGCGCCGCGTGCATGGTGATCGGCGCGATCTTCTGGATGGTGGCGTTCATCGCGATGTTCTTCCATCCGGCGGCCTGGATCTCGTCGCATAGCCTGGTCATTGCCGAGTTCGCGGGCACGCTCGCGCTGATCGGAACGGTGATATTTATCGCGGGCTGCCGGACGCGTCGCAAAGCAGGAGCATGAACAACCCGGTGGTGGAGAAGGGCCGAGACTTGAAGCGGCGCGGAGTAACTGTATGCGCCAGTTCAGCGGCGATTTTTGCGCCAGCGCTTCTGCTGATCTTGCGGGGCGGCACTCAGCGCGTTGTTATCTACGTGCTCATCGCCTGCTGGGTTGTCGACTTCGCCCTGGGAAGCTGGTTCATCGTTCGCGGCAAAAAACTTATGCAGCAGGGAAGCGAAAGCAATGGCTGACACAATCCTGGTGGTAGTCGAGCAGCGACAAGGCAAACTCAATCCAGTTTCATTCGAGACCCTCGCGGGAGCGCAGGCAATCGCCGCCGATATGGGGTGGACGCTCGAGGCTGCGGTGATCGGGCACAACATCGGTCCGATCGTGAACGAAGTCGCGACCAAGAAGGTCAACAAGGTCTACGCAATCGAGAGCAACAAACTCGAGCCTTATACGCCTGACGGGTTCGTCGCTGCCCTCAAGCACTTCCTCGCCAATCATCCGATGAAACTGGTGCTGATGCCGCACACGTACCAGGTGCGCGATTTCGCGCCGAAACTTGCGACTGCGATGGGCTCAACCCTGATTGCGGACTGCATCGGTTATAAGAAGGACGGGGATAAGCTGCTCTTCACCCGGCAAATGTTCCAGGGCAAGTTCGCGGCGGATGTTGCGTTCAGCGGGGGCGGCCCGTGGTTTGCGACATTCCAGAACGGCTCGTTTCGAGGCGACCAGGTGCAGTCGGCGAGCGACGTTCCGACGGAGACCGTGGGTGCGGAAACCGGTGAGATTCGCAACAAGCCAGAAGAGGTGTTCAAAGAGGCGAAGCAGGCGGTCGATCTGACGCAGGCGGAGATCATCGTCGCCGTGGGCCGCGGTATCAAGGAACAAAAGAATATCGATCTTGCTAAGAACCTGGCTGACGCTCTGGGCGGAGAAATCGCTGCGTCGCGCCCGATCTGCGACAACGGGTGGCTGCCGATGGAGCGCCAGGTCGGTTCGTCGGGACAGACGGTTGCACCGAAGCTTTACCTCGCGCTCGGAATCAGCGGCGCCATCCAGCACCTCGTGGGCATGAAGGGCTCGCGCACAATTGTCGCCATCAACAAAGACGCCGAGGCGCCAATCTTCGAGATAGCCGATATCGCAGTTGTCGGAAACCTGTTCGACATCGTGCCGCCGTTGACGGAAGAGGTAAAGAAGGCGAAGGCGTAGCCGCTGATCGCTCTAGTCAGAATTTGAGCCATTAGCAATTAGCCATTAGCAACTGCGGGAGCACCGCGAATTCTGCGTCTTTGCCAATGGCCAGCTGCTAATTGCTTTACTCAGTCGCAGTCGTTGTATCCAGGAGATTCGACGATGCGTAAAATCGCAATCCTTTTATTCCTCTTGATTCTTACACTTCCAACATTTTCACAGTCTTCCAAAGTGGATTCGAAACCGGCAATGAGTACAAAGAAACCTGCGGTCGTGTGGATGAAAGCGTCACTCGAGAAATCCGAGAATGCGCTCGTGCAGAAGTATGGCGAGGGACAACGCGCCCGCGCTCATCGTGGCCTGCACCAGGTTGCGGAGTTCTGGACGGAGAAGGACGGAAACGCCGTCGAGTTCGAGGAGTTCGTCGTGGCGAACTTCGCCGGCGACCAGGCGACGCTCGACATCATATTCGAGCGTTATCAATCGCTGCTCGAGCAGTATTTCGGCCACATGCAGGAGATTGGCCGCGAGTTCCGGCAGCAGGCGGATCTCGATCGCGGGCCGATGCTGCCGTTCGACGACATTTTTGCGGGTTATGATCCCGGGGCGCATTTCCTGGACGATGCCTTCCAGAACAAGATGGCGTTTGTCGTCCTGCTGAATTTTCCGCTGACGACGCTCCAGGAACGGCTGACGGACGGAGCAAACTGGTCTCGGCGGCAGTGGGCCGAAACGCGGTTGGCGCAAATGTTCTCCAAGCGCATACCGGCCGACGTGAACCTGGCAATTGCAAACGCAGGTGCGGAAAGCGGCAAGTACATCTCGGAATACAACATCTGGATGTATCACCTGGTGAACGACAAAGGTGAGCGGCTGTTTCCGGCGAAGATGCGTTTGCTGTCGCACTGGAACCTGCGCGACGAGATTAAGTCGGACTACGACGACTCGGCGAATGGGCTCGCCAAGCAGCGCGAAATTCAACAGGTGATGGAGCGGATTGTGGCGCAGACGATTCCCGCGGACGTGGTCGATAACCCGCAGGTGGATTGGAACCCGTTCACGAATGACGTGAAAGTCGCCGCGGAAAAGGACAGCGACCACGTTCCGGAAGCCAAGAAGCCGCTGTCGAACGCTCCGGAGCCGGATACCCGCTACGCGATGCTGCTGAAGACTTATCGCGCAGTGAAACTCGCTGATCCGTATTCACCCACGGCGCCGACTTACATTGCGCGCAGCTTCGACGAGGGCCGCCAAATTCCCGAGGCGCGGGTGAAAGCCATTCTCGAGCAGGTGGTCAGTTCGCCCCAGGTGGCGCAAGTTGCGGCGCTAATTCAGAAGCGGCTGGGGCGGCCGCTGGAGCCGTTCGACATTTGGTACAACGGATTCCGCGGAAAGTCGAAATACAGCGAAGCGGAACTCGACCAGATCGTGGCGAAGAAGTATCCGACGGCCGAAGCATACCGGGAAGACATCCCGAACATGCTGGTGAAACTGGGATTCCCGAAGGACCGGGCGGACTACATCGCGGCGAACATCGTCGTCGATCCGGCACGCGGCTCGGGACACGCGATGGGCTCCGGGATGAGTGCAGCGAAAGTCCACTTGCGCACGCGCGTTGAGAAAACCGGGATGAACTACAAGGGGTACAACATCGCAGTGCACGAGATGGGACACAACGTAGAGCAGACGCTCGATATGAAAGACATCGACTACTGGCTGCTCAATGGCGTGCCCAACACGGCCTTCACCGAGGCGCTGGCATTTGTGTTCCAGGCACGCGACCTCGAACTGCTTGGGTTGCAGCAGGCGGATGAACAGGCCGAGGCGATGCGGACGCTGAACGATTTTTGGGGAACGTACGAGATCGCCGGGGTGGCACTGGTCGATATGGGTGTGTGGCACTGGATGTACGACCATCCGAACGCGACCCCGGCGGAGTTGAAGACTGCAACGCTCGAGATCGCGAAGGGCATTTGGAACAAGTACTACGCGCCAGTGTTCCACAAGCGCGATGTTGTGCTGCTTGCGGTGTACTCGCACATGATCGACTCGTTCCTCTACCTGCCGGATTATCCGATCGGGCACATGATCGCGTTCCAGATCGAGGGGCAGGTTAAGAAGTCGGGCACGGTTGGGCCGGAGTTCATCCGCATGGTGAAGTCCGGGAACATCGCTCCGGATCTCTGGATGAAGAACGCGACGGGGCAGGCGGTCGGTCCGGAAGCTCTGCTGGAGGCGACCGGGAAGGCGCTTACAGTTGTGCAGTAGCCCTATAGCTTTGGAGCGTGCCGATTGCCGCGCACGCTCCAAATTCCTTCTTCGATTTAAATTTTCCCTAGTCCGCTTCTGAGGAAGGACCGACGTGTGCGTCGGCGACATCCGGCGTTCTCACTTTGCGGTGCTTCAGCGTCTTCACATATTGCGCGTACCTGGGGTAGACCATGATGTGGAAGGTCGGCTGGTAGAACTCTTCAATCGCGTAAAGGTATCCCTGTTCGCGAAGAGAGTAGAGGACCTCGCGAACCCATTCCTGTCCCGCGGGTGACATCCAACGCTTGGAAATATCGATGGTGGCACCAGTGAGATGAGACGAGCGCTCGTCTCCAGTGGCGTCGGCGGCGTTCCCGTTCCATCTGGCAAGGCGTTCCTGGCTCCCGACAGTCCTCACGAGGCTGGTCACACGGAGCCGCTGATGGAAACGCGCCTGGTACTGACTGCTCAGTCGCTGGAGGAACAGCTTGGTCCATGGACGGCAATACCGCTCCGGGGGACGAATGGCATGAAGGTAGTAAGAACTTGCGCTCGACGGTACCGGGACCAGATATCCGTGGCGCGCGAAGTGCTGGACCATCGCGGCATTCTTCATGCGCGAAAGATTTGCGTCATCGGCATGCTCATTCTGGATGGTCTGCGAAGACACGTTCGCGACCAGCGAATGGCGGTCTCCAGCGTGCAAGAACCCCGTAAAGACGAAAAGGAAGGCGATCACAGCGGCGCGCATAACGTCTGGCAAACAACTTAGGATGTTTGCTGAACAGAATTCAAGCGAATTGTGAATCTGAGGAATTACGAAAGTAAAGAGTGTGAAGAAATTTCCGAATTGTGAGTAGCTGGATGAGGTTTGCATAGAAGGTGCTCAACTACTTCAGCTGCTCCAGCAAGAAGCGGGAGAGGAGTAAATCTGAAAGCTGTGGAAACGGGTTAACCAGCTGGCAACACGCCTCCAACCCACCCCTTGGATTTGCGAGTCTTTGGAATCAATATTTTGTGGGAAATCGACATAAATATGTTGAAAGCAAATGATGTGAAAGGACGAATGCATTTCAGGAAGAAATCTGGCACAACAAAAGACAAGTGCCAAATGGGGGTGCCTAAGGTTCAAGGTTCATCTTGCGCAGCAGCAGATGAAACTCGGGCTCGTTGCGGAGAGGATCCAGAAATGGGTAAGTTTTGATTGGAACGATGATCGGGTCGCGATCATCAATTGCGCGCTCCATCCAGGTGTAGGCGTGGTCAATTTCACCGAGACCGAGGTAGATCCAGGCGAAGCTCGTGGGCAGCACGTATGCATGGGTGTCCATTGCGTGAAGGTCCGCGAGCAGCTTGCGGGCTCCGGTAACATCCCCACTTCTTGCCAGTGTCATGCCGAGCCAGCCCATGGGTGAAGCATGATGTGGAGCCACCCGTCGCTCCGGACCTTCAGGTGCAAACGCTGGCCGAGCAGGTTTCCGTGCTGGCGCGGGACGGCTTCGGCAACGCACTCGGCGGTATTCGCTTGGCGCAGCATACCGTCCCAACGGCGACCAACACCGGCCTGAATTTTCCCGATACGCCGCCGGCAAATTTCTGTCGGACATTCGGCTCGTATGTGCCTTTCGATACTGCGACACGCGATGCTCTTTATCCGGATCATCAAACGTACTTGGCATTAGTCATCGCAGCGACACACGAGAATCAGCGCCTGGGGTTTATTGTTGGCGCAGATGCTGCTGCGACCGTCCGTGATGCTGCGCGCTCGGATATTGGGACACACTAGGCAGGTCCGAGAGGTGGCGAAATAACGTAAATTCAATGGCGCGGGGAGGGGGCTGGGCCGAATGCCTTTCGGCCTGAGCCTCTATCTCCGCGAAAGCGATAAATGACTATACCGCAACCTGTTCCAAGCGAAACTCTGCCCTAGCTAGTAGAATTCCTAATCGCAATCTGTTCGAAATCACATCTAAGCCCTGTTCTGGTCGCTCAGAACCGCGGGCGGGAACTGTCATTATGATTGTTTTCAGAAAACCGATACCTGGAGTGGAGCACCCGGTGATGGAGGCCGACGTCACGATTGTGGGCGGCGGGCCGGCGGGGATGGCGTGTGCGCTGCGGTTGTCGCAGCTCATTGACGAGCACAACGCGAAGCATCCGGATGCGCCGATGTCGAAGGAGAACATTTACGTTCTCGAGAAGGCGCGAGAGCTTGGGCAGCACTGCTTGAGCGGGGCGCTGCTGGATCCGCGGTCGATGCGCGAGTTGCTGCCGGGTTTCGAGAAGGAAGCGCCACTCGACGCCGAGGTCACGAAAGAGGCGGTTTATTACCTCACCGAGAAAGGCAAGTTCAAATTCCCAATCACGCCGCCGCCGCTGCGCGACCACGGCAACTACGTCATTTCGATCAACAAGTTCGTGAAGTGGCTTGGGTCGAAGGTGGAGGAGACAGGGATTACGATCTTCACCGGGTTCGCCGGAAGCGAGTTGCTGATTGAAGACGAGAAACTGGTGGGGATTCGCACAGAGGATAAAGGCGTCAGCAAAGAGGGCGAACCGAAGGAGAACTTCGAGCCCGGGTACGACTTGAAATCAAAGATCACGATCTTCGCCGAGGGCACGCGCGGCTCGTGCACGAAGCAACTGGTCGGGCGCTTCCAACTGGATCGCGACCGCAACCTGCAGACCTACGGCGTGGGCGTGAAGGAATTGTGGGAAGTCCCGAGCGGGAGGATTGCGCCGGGCGAAGTGATCTACACGATGGGCTATCCGCTGACGATGAAAGAGTATGGCGGGGCGTGGATCTACGGCGGCAAGGACAACCTGGTGTCGCTTGGGTTCGTGACGGGGCTGGATTACCCGGACCCGCGGACCGATCCGCAGCACGTCTTGCAGGCGTTCAAGGAGCATCCGTTTGTCGCGAAGCTGCTTGAGGGTGGAAAGATGGTGCGCTACGGCGCGAAGTCTCTGCCTTACGGCGGGTGGTGGTCTCAGCCTCCCCTGGCGGGCGACGGATGGATGATCGTGGGCGACTCGGCTGCGATGTTGAACTCGCAACGGTTAAAAGGTATTCACCTGGCAATCAAGAGCGGAATGCTGGCAGCGGACACGGCGTTCGAGTCGCTCGTGGCGGGGGACTTTGGGAAGAAGAAACTCGGCGCGTACAAGAAGAAGGTCGACGAGTCATGGATCAAGGATGAGCTGTATCCAGTGCGCAACTTCCATCAGGGATTTGAGAATGGTTTCGTGATGGGGATGTTGCATGCGGGAGTGCAGCAGGTCACGGGCGGTGGGCTCGTCACTCGCATGAAAGCACACCCGGGCCACGAGCGCATGCTCCATCTCTGGGATATTCAGGGGTATCCCAAGACGCGCGAGCACATTTTGGGATGGGCGAAGGGCGACGGGAAACTCACGTTCGACAAACTGACGGATCTGTATTACTCGGGCACGAAGCACGAGGAGGATCAGCCGGCGCACCTCGTCATCCACGACACGAATGTTTGCAACACGCGATGCACAAAGGAGTTTGGGAATCCGTGCCAGTTCTTCTGTCCGGCGAACGTGTACGAGATGGAAGAGGCACCGGACGCGCCGGGGGCGAAGCAGATCAAGCTAAATCCCTCGAACTGCGTGCATTGCAAGACGTGCGACATCATGGATCCATACCAGATCATCACCTGGGTTCCGCCGGAAGGTGGGGGCGGGCCAAATTACGATGGAATGTAGAGATCGTGTCATCGGTGGTCGGCAATCGCGCCAACGGAAAAACGAAGAAATTCAAGGTGCCACGAAGACACGAACGTAGAAACTCAAAAAGCCATAGCACCGTTGAAGTGCCGTGCAATGCGGCACGGAAGTTCAAGGCACTCGTGTGGGGCACGGAAGAGTAGGGGCACGGGCAGGCGTGAAGTAGAATCAAATAGACATGCCCTTTACGATTTCCCACGCGGCGGCGGCTTGGCCCTTTGAGAAAAGCAGGTTGGTGCTCTCTGCCGTGGTCATTGGCGCGATGGCGCCCGATTTGGAATACTTTCTTCCCTTCGGAATCACTGGCAGGTGGACCCATTCGTTTGCCGGAATGTTTGAGTTTTGTCTTCCGGCGACCCTATTACTCCTGGCTGCTTTTCACGGCGTACTGAAGCGACCGGTGGTAGCCCTGTTTCCCGAGCGCATACAGCAGCGCATCATCATTGAGCCGTTCCGATACTGGCCGATGAGCCGTTTTTTGCTTGTCGTCGGGTCCGCCCTGACAGGGATCGCGACACACCTCGCTTGGGATTCGTTTACTCACCCAGAGGGGTGGATGGTCGAGCGAATTGCATGGTTACAGTTGACGCATACATTATTCGGAAACCGAGTATGGGCCAACTACAAGTTTGCGCAATACGGCAGTACGGTGTTGGGGTTGATACTACTGGTGTTGTGGTTTCGGGCTTGGTACTGGAAGGCCCCGGCGAGGTCCCAGGTTGAACCGCGATTGAGTGCGCGTGCGAGGGCGGCAGTGATCTGTTCTATCCTGGCAATTGCGTTCGTTACGGGATTGGTTAGAGCGTGGACGACAGTGGGGCCGGATCCGTTCCAGGTCGCGTTCATTGCGACCGATGTGGTGAGTTTTATGATCGTGTCAGCATTAGGATTGCTGATATTCAGTGTGGCATTGCGAGTTTGGGAACAGTGACGACCTTGATGCTGGAATCGAAGACGTGGAGTTGGGCGGAAAGACACGAGGTACAAAGTAAGAAATAGGTTTTCGGACTCAATTTGCAAAGAAGTACTAATCGAAAAATAAAGGCGAAACTTCTGCGGTAGCCTTGGGTTCAAGCAGGCACGAGCGCGGAAAGCCGGCAGTGGCGAACATGGTTTGCCCTGCCGGTGCTTATTTTTGAGGTGCAAGGCACAAGGTACAAGGTGCGAGAGACCTTGGGACCGTTTCTTCTTGGGCCTTTATCTTGTGGCTTGAACCTGTACCTTTTTTCGTTTCTTCTCCTTAATCCCCGTCATCTATACTGGTACGATTTCCGACTGCTGTGGCCCAAGGGACACCCGGGCTGCAGCGGCGAGGCGCGAACGAGCGCCGAGGGTGTGAATGGGAACGTTCACGCCTCCCGTTTGGAAAGGAAACGCGAGATAGTCCCGCCTTTGCGGAGTTCTCCGCGTCTTTCCAAGAAGTTAGGTACGAGACAAAGCAATTCGTACCAAATCCCGTACCTCGGACCTCGTACCTATGCTCACGGACAAATACGACCGCGCGATTACGGATCTCCGGATTTCGGTGACGGACCGGTGCAACTACAAGTGTGTGTATTGCCGGACGGGGAATCTGGGGGCACAGTTTCCGGATCTGCCAATGGCGGATTATCTGCGAATGGCGCGGGTATTCGTTTCGCTCGGGATTGAGAAGATTCGCATCACCGGTGGTGAGCCGCTGCTGCGGAGCGGAGTGGTCGAGTTTGTCAGGGAGTTAGCAAAGTTGCGGACGACCACTGGGGACAGGCTGGATCTCGCGATTACGACGAATGGGCATTTACTGGCCGACATGGCGCGACCACTGGCGGATGCCGGGCTGCGGCGAGTGACGATCAGCGTGGACGCGATGGAACCGGACAAGTTCTCGCGAATTACGCGCGTTCCGGGAAGCTACCAGGCGGTGATGGCCGGAGTACGTGCAGCGAAGGCGGCCGGGCTAAGCCCGATTAAAGTGAATTGCGTTTTGCTGCGCGGTTTCAACGACGACCAGGTTGTCGCGTTTGGCAAGTTCGCGCGCGAAGAAGGCGTGGTGGTCCGGTTCATCGAGTTCATGCCGCTGGAGGAAGACCGGGTATGGTCGCCGGCGATTGTGGTCACGATGAAAGAGATACTGGCGAAGTTGAACGAGTACATGCCGCTGCGGGAGATCGAGCGCGAGCCGAGTGAGACCGCGCGGCGATTCGTGTTTGAAGATGGCGTGGGGGAGATTGGGATCATTGCACCGGTTTCGGAGCCATTCTGCGGGCACTGCTCGCGGGTGCGAATCACTTCCGACGGCAAGGTCAGAACCTGCTTGTTCTCTGTGGTTGAGCACGATCTCTGTGGATTGATACGCGGAGGGGCTTCGGACGATGCTTTGCGTGAGTTCATCACCTCCGTTGTAAACCAGAAGGAAGAGCGGCATCACATTGGAGAGCCGGACTTTATGCCGGCGTCGCGGACGATGGTGCATATAGGAGGGTAACCGAAGGCATAAGGCTCAAGGCGCAAGACACAAGAAGACCCCGTAATCAGTAGCCTGAAGCCGATTGTGCTGCAGGCTTTTGTATTTGTGGGCCCTTGCACCTTGCACCTTGCACCTTGTACCTTTACCTCGTATCCCACTTACTCCTATGAAACTTGGCATTCTGCTGTCGGGGCGCGGGTCTAACTTCCTGGCGATTGCGGACAATATTGCTTCAGGGAAATTGCCTGGGGCGGAGATTGCGGTCGTCATTTCAAATCGGACGGAGGCCCCGGGGATTGAGGCGGCGCGGCAGCGAGGCTTGAATGCGCTGGTGATCCCGAGCAAAGGGAAGCCCCGCGAGCAGCATGATCATGAGGTGGTGGTAGCGCTGAAGGGTGCAGGCGCGGAGTTGATTGTGCTGGCCGGGTACATGCGCCTGCTTTCACCCTGGTTTGTGCAGCAGTTTCCGAACAGGATTATCAATATTCATCCGTCGCTGCTGCCGGCCTTTCCGGGACTGGATGCGCAGAGACAGGCGTTTGAGTATGGCGTGAAGGTTTCAGGTTGCACAGTGCACTTTGTGGACGAACAACTGGATCACGGGGCGATCATCGTGCAGAGGACAGTGCCGCTTCTGCCGGACGATGACGAGCACACGCTGGCGGATCGCATATTGGACCAGGAGCATATCGCTTATTCGGAAGCGATTCGGATTCTCGTCGAGGGGAAGTACGAGATCGACGGGCGAAAAATCAAGACAATCGGGTAAGGAAATCGGAATCGGGCCATCGTGCGATCGGACCATCTCGCCATTGGAAGCGGTTCAAATGGCTCGATGGCCCGTTGGCTCGTTTCGCACGCTTTCTCACTTCTTCGCCAGAGAGCGAACGTAGACGACCAAGGCTCGGAGGTCGTCTTCTTTGGCTCGCTTGCCTTCGGGCGGCATATCTTCGTGGCCGTCCTTGATCAACGTGTAGATCTGTTCGTCGGTGACGTCCTTCAGGGTGGCGGGATCGGTGAGGTCTTTAATTTTGCCGGCATAGTCGCCGGCGAGGTCACCTTTGCCGTCACCGGTTTCGCCGTGGCACATGGCGCAGTCATAGCCAAAGAGTTTCTTGGCCTTTTCCATGTCGGCCGCCTTGTTCTGCTTGTCGGATTCGGCGGTTGCATTGGGTTTGGTTCTGCCCCTGGGCGTCTCGGTCTGTTGCGAGAAGAGGGTGAAAGCGAAGATCAAAAGCAGCCCGAGAAAGAGAAGACGAATGCGCATGGCAGCCTCCATCGTGGGACACAGCCACTATCACTGTGCAAATGGTACTGCCGGGCAAAAAAGCGGCGCGGTGACGCCCATCACGTTGTTACCGTCCAAGATACCTGCCGGGAGCAGGACTTTTGCGGGCAAGGACGAGGGGAAACCGATATGTAAGCAACCACGCCCGTTGAGCTGCCAATCCAACCAAACTGAGCATTCCGTTGAAAGCTGGATGGCGGACGCTGTGGTTCTATGAGTAGCCCTGCTGTGTCGAAGCTCATCTCCAGAAGCGAGTTCCGGGCTGTCCTCAAGAGTGTCGTTCGGTGCCTGAGGGGAGAATTGAATTCCCCCGGACTGGCGCCGCTGACTGCGGAGGAGATCCACTTCTGGTTCCGGAACATAACCTTGGACGATATTGAGGCGGTGAACCGGGAAATTGATGTCGACCCGCCGGAGCGGCCGGAGTCGACGTCGCGAGTGCAATCGATGCTGCAGCGGATTCGCGAGAAGATGCGCGGGGGCGAGGGTGTGGTGGAGGAGAATGGGAACCCTGAAGGAGAGCCGGAGGGGGATTCACCGGATAGAGGAAAGAAATGAGCGCGACAATCGTGGCTTCCGTTCTGGATGATGAATTTATGTATCTCTAGAACTGCTGGGCTTCGTCGAGGTCGGCGAGGGTGAGGCGCAGGTTGCCGGAATTGGTCGCGTATTGCATTGCCGTTTCGAAACTGATCATCCCGCCGCGTACCAGTTTTTCCAGTTGACCGTCGAAATACTGCATTCCTTCCTGATCACCGTCGCGCATGCAGTCGAGTAGCGTCTTACCTTCCTGTTCGCCCTGCTCGATGTACTGCTTGGTTCGCAAAGTAGCTTTCAGAATTTCGAAGGCGGCGATGCGCCCGGCGCCGTCCTTGCGCGGTAGAAGACGCTGAGCGACGAAGTAACGGAAACTGGCGGCAAGACGCATGCGGATGGCTTCCTGCTCGGAGAGCGGGAAGGTGCCGACGATGCGCTCAACGGTTTTGGCGGCGTCGATGGTGTGGAGCGTGGAAAGAACAAGGTGACCGGTTTCGGCGGCGGTCAGAGCGATCTCGATAGTTTCGCGATCGCGCATCTCGCCGACGAGGATAACCTTGGGCGCCTGGCGCAGAGCGGCGCGGAGGGCTCCGGCAAAGCTGAAGGTATCGAGGTGCAACTCGCGCTGATGAATGGTGGCCATCTTGTGCGGGTGCATAAACTCGATCGGGTCTTCGATCGTGATGATGTGATCGGCTTTGGTTGAGTTAATGAGGTCGAGAACGGCGGCCAAGGTCGAAGATTTGCCGGAACCGGTAGGACCGGTCACGAGGACGATACCGTTCTTCAATTCGGCGATTCTTTTCAACTCTTCTGGAAGATTCAGTTCCTCGAAGGTCGGGATCTTGCTCGCGATGACGCGCATGACGATGGCGTGGGTTCCGCGCTGGCGAAAGATGTTGGTGCGAAAGCGGCCGACACCGGGGATGCTGTAGGAGAGGTCGGTGGCCCCTTCATCTTTCAGCGTTTGGGCAGCGATCTTGTTCTGACCAATCAGGTCGGCGGCGATACGCGCGGTGTCGGCGGGAGTCAGCGACTCGAGCCCCGGAACTTTCACGGCCATCAGGCGGCCGGAGACTTCGACCTGCGGTGGACGGCCGGGCGAAAAGATCAGGTCGCTGACATTTTTTGCGCTCTTCAGCATGCCGGCAATCAAGGCCGGCGTTGGCATTGCGGATGCGGTTGAACTGGGTGCAGGAGTCTGGGCTGGATTGACTGGGGTGACCGGTTTACCGTTTGCCGGTTCTGCCGGACTTGCTGGCAGTTGGACCGTTGCCATGATGTTGAATTCCCGAGAACAGAGATGTGGTGCTGGTGAGGAATTCCTCACCCAAAGCTACTGTCGCACACCGTAGTAGTAACGGAAAGGTTACGAAGGTCATGGAAGGACTGGTACGTGGACACAAGGAACTAACCAAGTTCCGAAGGGTGGAAGAGAGCGGTCCAAGGGTGAGCGTTCGCGTGCCTCTTTTTAGCGAAGCCTCTCGAAGAAAGCTTCTGCACTAGCCGCAAATACCTATTCCAGTGCGGCCCGGAACTGATCCGCTTTCGCCTTCTCTCCCGCCATTTCCGACGCTTCGGCGGCGCCTGTGAGTGCTCCGCGTCGGCCGGGTGCCTGGCGTAATGAGCTTTCGAACTCCTTCAAAGCTTCCTTCGGGTGCTTGAGCGAGAGGAGCAAGTCGCCGAGTTGTTCGCGAGCGGGAACAATAGGACCCGGAGTGACCGGGAGTTTCTCGACGGCGTCTTCTTCGTTGGCGGCGGTGCGCAAGAGTCGCACGGCTTCGTCCTTCTTGCCGCGAGCGTTGGCGGTCCAGGCTTGCGCTTCGAGCAACTGGACGTGGACTTGCGTCGCCCAGAAGGGGCTTCCGTTTTTTGCTTCGTCGTTCAGATGCTGAAGGGTTGCGATTTCGGCGTCGGCAGCATTGGGGCGTCCGCTCCGCGCGAAACCGAGAGCACGCGCCCAATGAGCGATCGAGGCAATATATGCCGGCGTGTTATCCACGGGCGCAATCTTTGCAGCTTCAGCCCACTGTCGGCGTTCGATGGCGTAACGAACCGGCATCGCAACCCCGGCGTAGCCCATCTTGAAGTCGGCGGGATTCACCCCCTCCATGGCGCGCAGGCCGGCGACGACCTTCGCCGCATCTGCTTCACGTCCGCGCTGGAGATAGGCATAGGTGAGGTAGTCCATGGCGTGAAGTTCTTCGCCGATATCGCCGTGCTGATGGGCGGCTGCACGTGAGGCCAGGTTCGACTGGATCGAATCATCCCAGTAGCCGAGGCGAGTGAAGATGTGCGACGGCATGTGTAAAGCGTGCGGGGCCGAGGGCGCGATTTTGGCGTAGGCGCGAGCGGCGGGCAATCCTTGGGCGGCCATCTCGGTGCTGTCGCAGGCGTGAATGATGTAATGCGCCAGGCCGGGATGGTCCGGGTACTTCTTGTAGAGAGGCTCGAGGATGGAGACGGCCCTCTTTTGATTGGATTGGGTTTTGTCCATGGGGGACGCGGTGGCGATCAGCGACAGGGCGTAGAAGATCTGGGCCTCACTGTCCTTCGGATTGTCTCGCGCTAGTTTGGCCATGGCGTCTGAGTAAGCCTTGGCGCGAATCTGCGGAGAGAGCTTGTCGGAATCGCGGTAGTAGGTGGCGAGAGCGGCGATGTATTCGTGCTCGCGCGGACTGGTCGGCATCTTCTCCGCCTGGGCGAGTTCAGCAGAGCCGCGGGCAAGGTCGGCGGGCCCCGGAGCCTCCCAGAGTTCGTGGTAGAGGCTCATGGCGATTCCCCAGCGCGCCATGGCGCAGTTCGGGTCGGCGGCGAAGACCTGCTTGAAACCCTTCCCGGCATCGGGGAAGGTGAAGGAGTGCAGGAGCGCAACGGCGCGGTTGAACTGCGGCTGCACCGTGGACGAACAACTGTTTGCGAACGAAACGGTGCCGAGTTTCTCGGGCGCGGGATGGTTGTGGGTCTCCTGGGCGAAGAGCGGAACGGTGATAAGGACAGCAAGGGCCAAGCGGACTTTCATGGTGCCACCCCCCACGGAAGTGGAAGGTTAATGCGGAAGAGAGGCAGAGGTCAAATCGGCTGAGTGGCGACTGTAATCAAGACCCGGAAATTCAGATTATCTCCAACCACGATTTCGCCTCTGAAGGGCTGGGCTGGCCAGTCTTTGAAGCCGCCTCGGCGCGATATAGAGGTGCACAGGGAGGCCCCCGGCTAACTGTGGCAGATATGGGCACAGAGATTCTCAAACATTACTGTTGTGGCCGGACCAGGTACTGTTCGTACTTGCCGTTCGGCATTTCGAAGATGGAGACGACCAGGCTCTTGCCGCCGGCGCGAACGAAATAAGAGCGATGAGTCATGCCGCCTCGCAAGGAGGTTGAGCCGGGTCTGAAGTCCTGGATCTCTCCCAGCGCGCCGAGGCTTGCGGCGTAGTCTTTCACGGCCTGGTCGGTGAAGTAATAGTTCGCATCCTCGGTGAATTGCGAGCGGTCGATCGTCCCCTTCTGGAAGTCCTCGAAGGTTTTGCGAGCACGGTCGGTGGTGGCCTTCGCGTTTGCCGATTGCGCGGGGAAGAGCAGCGGAGCAATGCGCTGCCCGATCTGTCCGGCGGCGCTGGAGGCGTCCTGGTTCGTAAGGACGGTGACGGCAACCTTGTCGTCGGGGAAGACCATGTTTTCGGCGACGAAGCCAGAGACCTCGCCGCTGTGTTCGATCATGCGGTGACCGTGGAAACTGCCCACCTCAACGCCCAATCCGTAGCCGGTCGCGACGCCATCTTTCAGGAGGGTATCGGTTTCCATCTCCTTGTAGGACTCGGGCTTGAGGATGGTCTGGTTCATCATTGAGATGTTCCACTTCGCGAGGTCCGAAGGTGTCATGTATAGCTCACCGGCGGCAAACATCCAGCCCTTGCCTTCGAGCGGGGCTACGCGCGGCGGACCAAGGGCGTAGCGGAGATAACCAACTGCATCGGTCTCCACGGGATGGCTCTCATCGATATCCATGACACTGTGCATCCCGAGCGGTTTGAAGATGTGCTCGGTGAGGAATTTCAGGATGGGCTCACCGCTGGCTTTTTCGACTATGACTCCGGCAATCGTGTAATTGGTGTTGCTGTACTGCCACTTGGTGCCGGGTTCGAAGTCGAGTGGAATGCGCGCCCAGCGGTCGAGGATGTTTTCAACCGTAGTCGGTTTCGCGATGAAGGGCATCACGTAGTCCTGTGGCCAGTAATCCTGGTAACCGGAGGTGTGCGAGAGAATTTCGCGGATGGTGACCTCGTTGGCGCGCGTCAGGTTTGGAACGAACTTGCCGACCGGATCGTCGAGCTTGAGTTTGCCTTCCTGCTGCAGGAGAAGGATGGCGGAAGCGGTGAACTGCTTGCTGATGGAGCCGACGCCGTAACGCATGTTGGTGTTGGCAGCCATCTTGGGTTCCACGCGGGCATCGCCATAGGCCTGGGCGTAGACCATTTGACCGTTTTGGACGATGGCGATGGAGGCGCTGGGAACGCCGGTGGTGGCGAGGACCTCCTTTGCGACATCGTCAATCTTGGCGCGGACGTCAGGTGAGAGTTGGGCTTGAGCAAATGAGGTTGCGACAAGAGCAAGAACGATTGCGGTAAGTCGAAGACGTGTTCGCATGGTGGGCTCCTCGGAACGGAAAAGGATAACAGAGAAGGAATCGGGCCATCGAGCGGACGGGTTATCGAGCCATCGAAAAGCGGTGAAGCTAAAACGGTGTGTGACAGGTGGGATGGTAGAGTTCAAGAACGGAACTACCCCATCCTGGCCAGCTGCGGGCTGGGATGGGGCGCCCACTTCTTCGGTCTATTGGATTTCGAGCATGCGGTCTAGCGCAACCCGCGCCCAGTGTTTTACGTCAGGGGCGACTTTGATCTGGTTCACGACGGTGCCTTCGACGAGGTTTTCGAGGGCCCAGGCGAGGTGCTGTGGGGAGATGCGGTACATCGTGGTGCAGAGGCAGCCCGAATCGTCGAGGGTAATGATCGTTTTGTCTGGATACTGCTTGGCCAGGCGGTTGACGAGGTGGAGTTCCGTACCGATGGCGATGGCTGTACCCGCGGGTTGATCTTTTACGAATTTGCGAATCTTCTCGGTAGAGCCCAGTTCGTCAGCCTTCTGGCAGACTTCCCAGCGGCACTCAGGATGAACGATGACTCGGATCCCTGGATACTTCGCGCGAAGTCTATCGACATGCTCGGGGAGAAATCGCTGATGCACCGAGCAGTGGCCTTTCCAAAGAATGACCTTAGCGGTACGCAGTTTGTCGGCGGATTGGCCGCCTTGAAGCGCGTACGGATCCCAGACGACCATTTGATCGAGAGGGATTCCCATGCTGTAGCCAGTATTGCGACCGAGATGCTGGTCGGGGAGGAAGAGTATCTTTTCGTTTTTCGCAAAACCCCACTGCATGGCGCCACGCGCGTTCGACGAGGTGCAGACCATGCCGCCACGCTCTCCGCAGAAGGCTTTGATGGCTGCAGTGGAGTTGATGTAGGTCATCGGGGTGATGCCGTTGCCTGCCTCGTCGGTGATGCCGAGACGAACGAGTTGCTCCCAGCAGTCTTCCACCTGGCCGATTTCAGCCATATCGGCCATCGAGCATCCCGCGTTCAGATCGGGGAGAACGACGACCTGGCCGGGACGCGCGAGGATATCGGCGCTTTCGGCCATGAAGTGCACGCCGCAAAACACGATGTACTTGCCGCGGGTGCTGGCGGCCTGCTGCGAGAGGCGGTAGGAGTCGCCCTGGAAGTCGGAAAAGCGAATGACTTCGTCGCGCTGGTAGTGGTGCCCGAGAATGACGCACTGGTCGCCGAGTCGCTCGCGCGCAATGCGAATGCGCTCGTCCATCGAGTAGTCGGGCAGGACAAGATAATTGTCAAGAGAACATGCAGAACTGATTGCTGTAGCCACTGTAATCTCGCTCTCAGTCCCTTACCGGGACGGGGTTGTTGAAAGCTTGCCGCTCGGCTCCAGCAGACGCACTGCGCTACTTCACGTAGCGCCCCGCCTGCGGGGTTGTTGAAGCCCGCGGTCGTTCTTCACCAATAATGATGCATGAATGAGTGGGAAGTCGCAACTATTGGAGCATTTCCCCAAAGTGGGGTTTACCGCGAAGTCACGAGGGCACAAAGAGATATAGAATTCACGCATGGGGCGTGAGGTCTGGATTGGCGTGGTGCGGGTGCGGGCAATGCCCGGATATGATCCGTTCGCCGGAGCGAAAGGTGCGCACGTGAACGCGATGGCATACGTTGAGTCCGAGGATGAGTTTAAGAAACATGTTGCGCAAGAGTTGAAGTCCATGGGAATGCTGGCCGAGGCCGTCGATGATTTGGATCTGCTGGAAAACAAAATTGAGGGCGCCGAGCCGACGGCGGAGTTATTCAACGTGGTGGAAGAGGTGAAGGAGAACGGCGGTGTGAAGTTCGATGATTTTGAGCCGTTCTGAGAGAGGTTCGAGGTATTAGGCGCGAGGTGCAAGGAAAAGCACAAAGCTAAGCCCCGGAATCCCGGGGCTTTTTTCCATACCTGGAACCTCGTACCTCGTATCTTTTTAGCTGTATTGCACCTTGCGGTCGCCCTTCACGATGCGGCCGATGACGTAACCTTTTTCGCCGATCCGTTCAAGGATGGATTGAGCTTTCTTGAACTTCTTCGGGTTGACGATGAGGATCATGCCGATCCCCATGTTGAAGGTTCGCATCATTTCGGCGTGCTCGATATTGCCGAGCTTCTGCATGTGTTCGAAGATCGGGGGAACGGGCCATGTCCCCATTTCTACGACCGCGCCGAAGCCCTTCGGGAGCACGCGGGGCAGGTTTTCTGTGATGCCGCCCCCGGTGATATGGGCCATCCCGCTGACGGCCTCGGCGTCCAGCATGCGGCGAACGATCGGCCAATAAGACTTGTGCTGTTTCATGAGCGCGGCGCCGACCTTGTCCTTAATTTCGTTGACGTAAGTCTCCGGCGAGTAACGGGCGACGCTGAACAGCAGCTTCCGGGCTAGCGAGTAGCCGTTCGTGTGAAGGCCTGTTGAAGGAAGGCCCATAAGGATATCGCCGACCTGGACCGCCTTGCCGGTAATGACGCGGTCTTTTTCGACGACGCCGACGATGAACCCTGCGAGATCATATTCGCCGGGCGGATAGAAGCCGGGCATTTCGGCGGTTTCACCGCCGATCAGGGCGCAGCCATTGTGTTTGCAGGCTTCGGCGACACCGGCGACGATCTTCTCGGCCGTTTCCATCTCGAGTTTACCGACGGCGAGGTAATCCATGAAGAACAGCGGAGTGGCACCCTGCACGGCGATGTCGTTGACACAGTGATTGACGAGGTCGCCGCCGATGGTGTGGTGCAGGTTCATCTCGAAGGCGACTTTGAGCTTCGTGCCGACGCCGTCAACACTGGAGACCAGGACCGGGTCCTTGAATTTCTTCTTGTCTACTTCGAAGAGGCCGCCGAAACCGCCGATTTCGCTGAGAACGCTCTTGTTAAATGTCTTATGAGCGAGGTATTTGATGCGCTGCTTGGTGCGATTGGCCTTCTCGATGTCTACACCAGCATCGGCATAGGTGATTGTGTTTTCCATGTCCAGAGCCAAGGGAGTCTCGACTTTCGCGGAAGCGGTGAAAATAGGCGGCTGAAGCCGCGGGAATACAGCATTGTATCACTGGTAATGGCACGAAATGGCGCGTGAAATCTGGAGGTCAAAGAAGCCGAGCAACCGAAAGAACCGCAAAGGCGAAAACCGTAAGTCAAGAATCCCCACCCTCTCGCGCTGGAATGCGCGCGAGAAGGCAGGGCAGAAAATCAACTACGCCGCAGCGGCGGTGGCCCAGGGGTCGAGCACGACCTTGGTGCAGTGGTCTTCCTTGTTGCAGAAGATCTCGTACATGTCCGCCGCCCGGTCGATTGCGACACGGTGACTGATGATCTCAGAAGGATCGATGTCGCCGTTTTGAATGCGATCGAGCAGGGGTTGCAGGTACTTGATCATGTGGGTCTGGCCCATGCGGAACGTGAGACCCTTGGCGAACGCCGCGCCCATGGGAACCTTGTCGAGGAAACCACCGTAGACGCCGGGTATTGAGATGATGCCGCCCTTGCGGCAGACCTGCATCATCTGGCGCAACGCGACGGGGCGATCGAAGGTGAGCTTCACTTTCTGTTTGGCTTCATCCATATAGGCATCCATGGAGTGACCGTGAGCTTCCATGCCGACCGCGTCGATGCAGGCGTCGGGGCCGCGACCGCCTGTCAGGGTTTTGAGGGCGTCGATCAGGTCGGGAACTTCCTCGTAATTCAGCACCTCGGCGTTGGCTTTTGCGGCAAGTTGCAGGCGCTCGGGGAAACGATCGATGGCGATGACGTGCCCGGCGCCGAGCATGTAGGCCGAGCGGATGGCGAACTGGCCGACGGGTCCGCAACCCCAGATTGCAATGACCTGGCCCGGCTTGATGTCGCAATTCTCCGCGCCCTGATACCCGGTGGGAAAGATGTCAGAGAGAAAGAGAACTTTGTCATCGGGGATATCGTTCGGGACCTTGATGGGCCCGACATCGGCCATGGGTACCCGGACGTACTGTGCCTGGCCGCCCGCGTATCCGCCGTAAAGATGCGAGTAGCCGAAGAGCGCGGCGCCGTTATGGCCGTACATCTTCTCGAGCATCCAGGCGTTGGGATTTGTGTTGTCACAGGCGGACCAGAGGTTATTTTTGCAGAAGTAGCATTGGCCGCAGCAGATGGTGAACGGAACGACCACCTTGTCCCCGACCTTTAATTTGTTGACTGCGCTGCCAACCTCGACGACCTCGCCCATGAATTCGTGGCCGAGAATGTCGCCCTGCTCCATGGTCGGAATGTAGCCGTCGTAAAGGTGCAGGTCGGAGCCGCAGATAGCGGTGCGTGTAATGCGCAGGATGGCATCACGCGGGTTGAGGATTTGCGGATCGGGAACGGACTCGACCCGGATGTCTTTTTTACCAAACCAGCAAACTGCTTTCATGAGTGCAATCTCCAGCGCGAAATTTGCCTAGACGGCAGTACGTTCTTCGACGGTGCTTCGGTCGGCGGTGGCGGCCTGCATCATGCGGACGAACGCCGAGCGGCGCCCCGAGGGCTGACCTTCGGTTGTGGGAATCTCGCCGGCCTCCATCAATTGCTTGAAGCCGCGCAGGTCTTCGCGCACCTGCTGCTCCGGGTTCTCGCCGAAGAGACGGGAGAAGACGGAGCCAAGTTTGCCGGCGGGCGGACGATAGTCGAGCGAGACGGCGATCTCGGTTGCGCCCTCGAAAGGAGCATTGCGGAATTCGATGGAGCCGCGATGCTCGACGGTGCCGCCGGGCAGCGAACGCCAGAGAATGTAATCGTTCTCGCGCTCGTCCGTGATCTCCGCGTCCCAGCCGATAGGCCAGCCAAGAGGCGCGCGGACTTGCCAACGGGAGGTGCGATCGCCCGTGGTTTCGACCGAGCGGAGATGGCGCATGAATTTCGGCAGGTTCTCGAAATTTCGCCAGTAGCTGAAAACTTCGTTAGTGGGCCGGTTGATAGTGAAACTCCGCTCGACGTGAATCGGGTGTGCTGCTTTGTGCGAATCGCGGAAACCCTGGTATACGAGGAATCCCCCGGCCGCGGCGAGGGCTGTTCCAAGCCAGGATTTGCGGGAGACGCCGAAGGCCGCCATGGCGGCTCCGCCACCTATGCTGGCCCAGGGACGAATGGTTTCTGTCCGGGATGGTACTGCAAAAACACCCTCGTCAAAACGGGAATGCAGGTCATAGCCTTTTCCATGTTTCATCTGGATTGACCGCCTTTGAATTTGGGAACGCTTTATGTGGATGCGGCGGGAGCGCGGGGGTTTGGCGCGGAGCCGAGAGGATTTGAGCTTCTATTCAGGTGTGCAGTGATGAGGGGGCAAGGCAGCTTTGCCCAGCGCCCCACATCTGCTGACTGCGGCAGATGTGGGGCACCGATAAGGATTTACTTGGCATCTATTTCGAAGGAGTCGCGTTCCTGCCAGTTGGCGTTCTTGCCATCCCACTCCAGCTTGATCATATGCATGGTCAGCTTGCCGCGGCTTACTTCGAAGCGGCAGTAATGGTAACTCGGGCCGGGATCTTTGTAGTAGTCGTTCGGCTGGCGATGAATCATGTACGGAGTTGCGCCGCCCCCGCCCGTCACCACGTACATGACGCCATTGCGTTCGTAGCGTTCGTAATTGTGAACGTGTCCTGCGATGACGACGAATTTCGCCTTCGACTGTGCAGCACGCGATTCTATGAAGTCCGCCATCTCCTGCTCCGGCTTTCGCGGTGAGTGTCCGCCGCCGAAGGCCATATCGTGCGAGCGGGTCAGGGGCGGGTGATGTAACTGGACGATCACGAACTGAACGCCGTCCGGCAGGGCATTGATCTGGCGATCGAACCACTGCATTTCTTCGCCCCCCGGGTGGTCGAGCGAGCTGTCGAGAGCGAGAATGAGAACGTTGCCGGCACGAAGAGAGTAGTAGCGGCTGTTCTGGAGATCGGGAAAGCGCTGGAAGTAGTTGCGCAGCCCGACGGACTGGTTTCCGACGAGGTCGTGATTACCGAGCACGGGATAGATGGGGACGCCCGCATTGCGCAGCGGAGCAGTTTCCTTGTCGAAGACCTGCCACTGCCGTCCATCGGAGCCGTTGGCAACTAGGTCGCCGGTAACCAGGAGGAACGCGGGCTTCTCGGAAGCGATTTTGTCGACCAGCAGCTTGCGACGAACCGGATCGCTGTCCTTCGTGTAGGCAGGATTCATAAAGCGGATGTCGCCGTAGGCAATAAACTTAAATGGGGCGTGGACGTCGATCTTCAGCGCGACGGCAGGAGTCTGCGCCAAAGATGTCAGGGAACAGGCCATGAGCACTGCGCAGAGCAGAAGGAACTGGGGAACTCGTTTCAAGACAACCTCTCAGGAGTGCTGAAGTATAGATGGTGAGATGCAAGCTGTGGGACCAAGATAAGGCTCCAGAGATGGCACAATAGTTGACAGCAAGTGTTGCGGATTGTGGGGAGCAGGTGGAAACCGACAATCACATCTCGATGTGTCGCGGCTACTGTTTTTTCCCCAACCCGCTTGGAACAATTATATTGCCCGGCATCCGAAGGATTGACCGGGGAAGTCCTATTATTGCTTTCATAAAGATAGATAGAAGGTGAGCTCTCATGACGACTGCTGAAAAACCGGCGGTAAACAAAGTTGGAAAAACAAGCGGGAAGGCCCGTTCGCACGACATCTTGCGGACCGAAGGGCATCCACTGGACCCCATATTTGTACCGAAGAGCGTGGCACTGGTTGGAGCTTCCGAGCGTGCCGGGAGCGTTGGCCGTAACGTCCTCTGGAATCTCGTGAGTAGTCCGTTCGGAGGAACCCTGTACCCGGTGAATCCGAAGCGCCCGAATGTGCTGGGGATAAGGTCATACCCGAGCCTGAAGGATTTGCCGGAGATTCCGGACCTGGTGGTGGTGACAACGCCCGCGGAAACAGTTCCGGCGCTGATGCAAGAGGCGGTTGAACTCGGCATTCCGGGCGGGATCGTGATTTCCGCCGGATTCAAGGAGATCGGCCCGCGCGGCAAGCAATTGGAAGACGAGATCATGCAGACAATTCGGGGCAAGATGCGCATTATCGGCCCGAACTGTCTGGGAGTAATGAACCCGCTGAAGGGACTGAATGCCACGTTTGCAGCGACGATCGCGCGGCCCGGGAATGTCGCTTTCATCAGCCAGAGCGGTGCGCTCTGCACGGCGATTCTCGACTGGAGTTTGAAGGAGAACGTCGGTTTCAGCTCTTTCGTGTCGATTGGCTCGATGCTCGACATCAACTGGGGCGACCTGATCGATTACTTCGGCAACGATCCACGGACGCAGTCGATCGTCATCTACATGGAGTCGATCGGGGATGCGCGGGCGTTCCTCTCAGCGGCGCGCGAGGTGTCGCTGTCGAAGCCGATCATCGTGATCAAGGCGGGGCGCACGGCGGCGGCGGCGAAAGCAGCTGCTTCTCACACGGGCTCGTTGACCGGTTCGGATGACGTGCTGGACGCGGCTTTTCGGAGAGTCGGAGTGCTGCGCGTGAATTCGATCGCCGACATCTTCTATATGAGTGAAGTGCTGGCGAAACAGCCGCGACCAAAAGGGAACCGGTTGGGAATCGTGACCAACGCGGGCGGCCCGGGAGTGCTCGCGACGGATGCTCTCATCCAGGGTGGCGGCGAACTGGCGGATCCCTCAAAAGAGACAATGGACGCACTGAACCAGATTCTGCCGGCCGCATGGAGCCACAACAACCCCCTCGACATTCTCGGCGATGCGGAGCCGGAACGTTATTCCAAGTCGCTGGAGATTTGCGCGAAAGACCCGAACATCGATGGCCTGCTGGTGGTAATGACTCCCCAGGGAATGACGAATCCGACACAGATTGCCGAGCACCTGAAGCCCTATGCCAAAGGGTTGGGCAAGCCGGTGCTGGCTAGTTGGATGGGCGGGAACACCGTCGCGGCTGGCGAGGACATCCTGAACCAGTGCGGAATTCCGAGCTTTGCGTTCCCCGACACGGCGGTGCGGGCGTTCAACTACATGTGGAAGTACGCCTACAACCTCAAGGGAATCTATGAAACCCCGGTACTGGGCGCGATCACGCAGCCCAAGCGCGAGGAAGCCAGGGCGATCATCGACAAGGTAAAAGCCTCCGGGCGCACGATCCTGACGGAGTACGAGTCGAAGAAGCTGCTGGAGACTTATGGCATTCCGACGACGACGACGGAAATCGCGGGGACGGAAGCCGAAGCGGTGAAGGCGGCGGAAAAAATTGGCTTCCCGGTAGTGCTGAAGCTTTACTCGCTGACAATTTCGCACAAGACGGACGTCGGCGGGGTGATTCTGAACCTCAGAGATGCCGACGCCGTGCGCAAGGGGTTCAACCAGATAAAGGTTTCGGTGGCGGAGAAGGCCGGAGCGGAACACTTCCAGGGCGTGACCGTGCAGCCGATGGCGAAGCTGGATGGATATGAGCTGATACTGGGGGCGAGCATCGATCCGCAATTTGGACCGGTACTGCTGTTTGGTACAGGTGGGCAGCTGGTGGAAGTGTTCAAGGACAAAGCGCTGGCGCTGCCACCGCTGAACACAACCCTGGCGCGCCGCATGATGGAGCAGACGAAGATCTATCGGGCGCTGAAAGGTGTTCGCGGACGTAAGCCAGTCGATCTGCCGGGGCTCGAAGAACTGCTGATGCGCTTCAGCGAACTGGTCGTCGAGAACCCCTGGATCAAGGAACTGGACATCAATCCGCTGCTGGCCTCGCCGGAGCGCTTGCTGGCCCTCGATGCGCGCGTAGTGCTGCATGACCCGGCGACGAAAGAGGAGGATCTGCCGAGAAGTGCAGTGCGGCCGTATCCGGAGAAATACGTTGCCGAGTGGACGATGAAGAATGGCGAGCGGGTGGTGATTCGGCCGATTCGCCCAGAAGATGAGCCGCGGATGATCGATTTCCACAAGAAGCTCTCGGAGCGCACGGTCTACTTGCGGTACTTCCAGCCGCTGAAGCTGAGCCAGCGCACGGCGCACGAACGGCTGACACGGATTTGCTTCATCGACTACGACCGCGAGATGGCCCTGGTAGTGGAGCGGAAAGATGCGGAAGGCAATCCTGAAATCGTTGCGGTTGGCCGTTTGAGCAAGCAGCACGGCTGCAACGAGGCAGAACTGGCGGCGCTGGTGATGGACGAGTTCCAGGGCAAGGGCCTGGGAACGGAACTCTACCGGCGGTTGCTGGACGTCGCAAAGGATGAGCGCATCGAAAAGGTCGTCAGCACCATGCTGGGTGAGAACCGCGAGATGCGGCGCGTCTGCGAGAAGCTCGGCTTCGCGATCAGCGAGGAAATGGAAGAGAACATGGTGAAGGGCGAAAAGACGATGTAGTACTTCGTTTCGAACGGACGCATCTCGAGCCCGGCCTGTTCGGCTGGGCTTTTTCGTTCTGCCGGTGAATAGGTGATCTACTCATGGCCTTTCGTCGAATTTTGAGGTACAACTCGGAGCTATGTTCCGGAAACTTGCCGTCTGCACGCTAGCCCTATTCCTCCCGATTTCTTTCTACGCCCAGGAAAAGTCCCTGCCGAATGCGCCGCAGAAGCAGGCGCCACCCCAGGCAGAGTCGAAGCCGGAGAGGATTGCCGATTATTCGAAAGAGGCCTACGTCTTCGAGAAATTGGAGACGGTGTACCACTTCGAGAACGATGGCCGGGGATATCGACGTCAGACGGGGCGGATTCGGATTCAGAGCGAGGCGGCGGTTTCCGCTCTCGGCCAGCTGGTGTTCGCCTACAACTCGGCTACCGAAGCGATGAAGATCAATTACGTCCGCGTGTTCAAGAAAGACGGCAAGGTGGTGAATGTCGGCGAGAGCGCGGTTCAGGACATGACGAGTCCGGTCGCTCGCGAGGCGCCGGTCTACAGCGATCTGCACGAGAAGCACATCACGGTTCCGTCGCTGCAACCAGGCGAGGTCATGGAATACGCAATCGAAACCGATTACCTGGAACCGCTTGCTCCCGGCCAGTTCTGGATGGACTATACCTTCCAGAAAGACGTCATCACGCTGAACGAAACTCTGGTACTGGATATCCCAGCCGGACGCAACGTGAAACTCAAGATGGGTCCGGCGTATCCACCGAAGATCACGGATGCGAATGGGCGGCGCATTTACACGTGGACCAGCCAATACCTGGAGCGCGAAGACCCGAAGAAGAAAAAAGACGAAAAGCCGAAGAAGCCCTCGGCGACGGCTGACGTTGCGGCGACCACGTTCGAGAACTGGGACCAGTTGGCGGCGTGGTACGCCGGACTGGAGCGGGATCGGCGTATCCCGACCCCCGAGATAACCGCCAAGGCGCTGGAACTCACAAAGGACGCGAAGACGGATCGCGAGAAGGCGCAGGCGATCTATGACTACGTTGCGAAGAACTTCCGGTATGTGAGCCTGTCCTTCGGGGTGGGACGATTCCAGCCGCATGCGGCCTCGCAGGTGTTTGCCAACCAGTACGGCGATTGCAAAGACAAGCACACGTTGCTCGCGGCGATGCTCGCGGCGGTGCATATCGACTCCGATACGGTGCTGATTCACTCGCGGCGAAGGCTGGATCGCGATGTACCGTCACCTTCGCAATTCGATCACGTGATTACGGCGGTGCATCTGGGGAACGAGCGGGTGATCGTGGATACCACGTCGGAGGTTGCGCCGTTTGGAGCATTGTGGGCGCCAATCCGCCACAAGGACGCGGTGCTGATTACGCCTGCAGGAAAGGCGGAAATCATACAGACGCCCGCGGAGTGGCCGATGCCGACGTTGCAGAAAATTGAAATAACCGGCAAGATCACCGACCTCGGACGCCTGGAGCGTACGGTTAAGTACACAACGCGCGGTGACCTTGAACTGGCATTTCGTACCCTGCTGCGCAAGGTTCCCCAACCGAACTGGCCGGAACTGATCCAGCGGATCGCCTTTCTTGATGGCATGATCGGCGATGTCAAAGACATAAAAACCAGTGACATTTCCGATACGAGCAAGCCCTTCGAATTGTCGTTCACGCTCACAACTCCAAGTTTCGTGGACTTCACGGCAAAGAAATCGAAGTTCAGGGTGCCGCTCCCGGCGATTCGCCTGCCGGATCTCGATTCTGACGATACCGACCCCGCAGAACTCGGCGGAAGAGGCCTGATCGATCTCACGATGAAGATTACGGTGCCGGACCATTACAAGTTGACGATGCCGGTGCCGGTGACGATGAAGCGGCCATACGCTGAGTATGAATCTTCGTATCAACTCGACAAGGATGTGTTTACCGCAACGCGGCAGATGAGGTTCCTCGCTGCGGAGGTCAAGCCGTCGGACGCGGCGAGCTTGGATGCCTTCAGGAACGTCGTAACACGGGACGCGGCGCAGGAAGTTGGAGTTGAAGTCGACCAGGTTTCGGCGAGCGATGCGACCAAGGGTGTCGATGAAGATGAACTGGATCAGGCCGCGGTCACGGCATTCGATTCGCAAAAGTACAAACTGGCGGCCGAACTGTGGGAGAAGGTTGTCGCGCAGGACCCGAAACACAAAACCGCGTGGAACAATCTTGGGCGCGCCTACATGCAATTGCACGACTACGACAAGGCTGAAGCTGCGGTCAAAAAACAAATCGCGCTCAATCCTTACGACGAGTACTCGTACAACAACCTGGGCTTGATTTACGAGCGGATGGAGCGGTACGACGACGCGGCGGCGCAATACCGCAAGCAGATCGAGGTCAATCCGTTGGATCAGTACGCCCACCGCAACCTGGGGTTGATGCTGGCGCGGCGGCATAAGTACGCAGAGGCGATCCCCGAACTAGAACAGGCACTGAACATTGCCGGAGACGACCCTTTCACTCAGCAGCAGCTTGGCGATGCATACCTGAAGACGGGGAAGACCGACAAGGCGCTGGCGATGTTCGACAAGGTGGTCAAGGCTTCTCCGACGCCCATCATGTGGAACAACGTTGCTTACGCACTGGCGGAGGAGAAACAGTCACTTGATCTGGCGTTGAAGTACGCCCAGTCGGCGGTTGCGATGACGGTGGCGACTCTGAATAACCTGCCGATGGATCAGGTGATCGAACAGGGGCCGGGATTGACGAACTCGCTCGCGTCGTACTGGGACACGCTGGGGTGGGTGTACTTCCAGCAGGGAAAGCTCGACGCCGCGGAAAAATATGTTCGCGCTTCGTGGGATATTTCGCAGGCGGGAGAAGTCGGCGACCACCTGGCTCAGATTTACGAAAAGCGCGGGATGAAGGATAAGGCAATCGAGATGTACGCCGAGGCGATGGCGGCTCCTGGAACGGTGCCGGAGACACGCGGCAGGCTGGCGGCGCTGGTGGGCGATAAAAAGGTCGATGCCCTGGTGAATTCGAAGCGGAGCAAACTGGGCGAGGAGCGCAGCGTTCCGCTGGGGAAAGGAACGCAGGATGGTTTCGCCGAGTTCAACATCGTGCTGCGCGGGCCGACGGCTGAGAATGTAACGTTCGCGAAAGGAAGCGCGGCGATGAAGGATTTCGCTGACAAGTTGAAGACTGTTAAGTATCCGGCGATTGCGCCCGAAGACAGAATTTACAGGCGGGGAATCGTCAGCTGTTCGAAGGCGACGACGCGATGCGACCTGGTACTGATCCCTGCGGGATCCGCGTTCGACGGGGCGGTGGATGTGCCGAAGGATATACAGGGACTATTCGATCGCGTGAATGAGGCAAAATAGGATTAGAGAGGCGCGGAGTTACGCGCGCCTCTCTGATCTCCTCTTTGAACCCTGAGCACTCACTCCAGATTTCTACCGCGGGGAAAATATTTCCGGAACTAGATCTTCAAAGTGGAATCCAACACAACGCGGTGCTTTGTTTGTGTGGGGCGCACCCCCGCGTGCAATGTAACTGGAACGTATTAACGGTGAGAGCACGAAAGTAGCGGAAAAAAATTTGATTCAGACCACGGAACCAGTTGGCGAATTTCGCACTCCTGTTATAATCACGAGTTCTTGTGATGTAGATCACATTCACTTGTACGTCAGTTCGATCACTGAAGAAAAATGAATTGTCACTCAGCGCTTGCGACCCGTTGTCGATCCGGCAGCGGTGTGTCCGCGGCGTGAACCGAGGGGCCGCGTGCTGTGGGGCGCGCGATGCCTGGAACGCTAGGAAAAATTCCTGATGGCTCAAGTTTTTCACCGCAGTGCGAACACCCTGGCACGTGCCAGCATCCTGGCGACCTTGATGGTGGTCGCGGGAGTGATCTGGACGTCGTTGGAGATGATTCGTTCTCCCTATACGACCTATGCGGGCGTTGCGAAGGCTCAACCGGTCCCATTCAGTCACAAGCATCACGTGGCCGGACTGGGCATTGATTGCCGCTACTGTCACACCTCGGTTGAGAATTCCAGCTTCGCCGGTATCCCTCCCGTCAAGACCTGCATGAATTGCCATTCTCAAATATGGACCAACGCTCCGATGCTGGAGCCGGTTCGGGAGAGCTACCGCACGGGCAAGCCGTTGATTTGGACGAGGCTGAACGATTTGCCGGATTTCGTCTATTTCGACCACAGCATTCACATCCACAAAGGGATTGGCTGCAACGATTGTCATGGGCAGGTGGACCAGATGCCCCTTACCTATGCCGCCAAGCCTCTGACGATGGAGTGGTGCCTGAACTGCCATCGTGACCCTGCGAAGTTCCTGCGTCCGCACTTCGTCGCCGGTAAGCCGGCCCAGGACCAGATATTCAACATGGAGTACCGGCAGCCGAGCGTGGCGCATCCGGTGGTGCTTCCGAACGGCATTAAGTTCACGGACCAGGTGGCGCTTGGAAGTTATCTCGTTAAAGAAAACCAATTGCGCAGCGTACGGGACATTACGAGCTGCAACACGTGTCATCGATGAACGAGAGCGAATCGCAGAGAATGGATAACGAGAAGACAAGAAAAGAAGACGTGTGCCCCGGGAAGCGATCGAAGCTGGAACTCACCGAAGTGCGCGAAGAGTTGAGCAAAGCGACCGGCCCGCGCTATTGGCGCACGCTGGACGAACTGGCACAGACGCCTGAATTCGAGGAGATGCTGCACCGGGAATTTCCGCGGCAGGCTTCCGAGTGGATCGGCGACGGCACTTCACGCCGAGGCTTCATGAAGATTATGGGCGCCTCGCTGGCGCTCGCAGGCATGAGCGCCTGTACCAAGCAACCACTCGAGCCGATTGTTCCATACGACCGCCAGCCCGAGCAGGTCACGCTTGGCATTCCGCTGTTCTTTGCTACGGCGATGCCGTTCCCGACGGGAGCAATGCCGTTACTGGTGGAGAGCCACGAGGGGCGGCCGACGAAGGTCGAGGGCAATCCACAACATCCGTGGACGCTGGGCGGCACAGATATTTACTCGCAGGCGAGCCCGCTGACGATGTACGACCCGGATCGATCGCAGAACCCGACCTACCTGGGCGACGCAACCACGTGGGGAAATTTCGTCACCAGCATGCGCACGAAGATGCAGGGACTGAAGGCAAATGGCGGCGCTGGTCTGCGAATTCTAACCGGATCCATTAATTCGCCATCCCTGATCGCGCAAATTCGTGACCTGCAGAAGATGTTCCCCCAGATGAAGTGGTACCAGTGGGAAGCCATCAACCGCGACAACGTATTTGCCGCGTCGGCAGCGAACTTCGGACAGCCTCTGGAGCCGCAATACCTGATCGAGAAAGCGCGCGTTCTGCTTTCACTCGACTGCGATTTCCTCTCGAACGGTTATCCCTCATTTCTTCACTATGCGCGCATGTTTGCTTCGCGGCGGAATCCTGACCTTAAACAGGAGATGTTGCGGTTCTACGCGGTCGAGGGCACGCCGACGAACACGGGCGGCAAAGCGGACCACCGGCTTCCAGTGAAAACGAGCGAGGTCGAAACCTTTGCGCGGGCGTTGGCAGCACAGTTGGGAGTTGCCGGAGCGGGCGGTCAAGTGAGTGGCGAGGCGCAGCAATTCGTGCAAGCGGTTGCGAAGGATCTGCAAGCGCATCGCGGCGCTTCGCTGGTAGTTGTCGGCGATCGTCAGCCGCCGGCGGTTCACATGCTCGCGAACGCAATCAACCAGACGCTAGGCAACGTCGGCCAGACGATCGTTTACACCGAGCCGGTCGAGACCAATCCAGTTTCGAAGATGGACCAGATTCGCGAATTGATCGGTGAGATGAACGCGGGCAAGGTGGAAATGCTCATCGTCAGTAATGTGAACCCGGTGTACGACACTCCAGCAGAACTGGGTTTCACGGCCGCGTACATGAAGGTGCCTCTGCGAATCCAGCATGGCATGTTCTACGACGAGACGGCGAATCTGTCGCATTGGCATCTTGATGGGACGCACTATCTCGAGCAGTGGGGTGATGCCCGTTCATCGGACGGAACCATCAGCATCGTTCAGCCGCTGATTGCGCCGTTATACGGTGGCAAAAGCCAACATGAACTGTTCGGTTTCCTGCTCGGCAATCCCGACACGGTTTCGTATGACGTGGTGCGGAGCTATTGGCAGGGGCAGCACACGGGCACCGATTTCGAGGCGTGGTGGCGCAAGGTTCTGCACGACGGATTCGTTGCGAACACGGCATTCGCCCCGCGCAATGTGGCTGCACGAGGCGCGGCGCTCCCACCGGCACAGCCGGCTTCGCAAGGCATCGAGCTTTTGTTCCACCCCGATCCGACCGTTTACGACGGCCGCTTTGCCAATAATGGCTGGTTGCAGGAATGCCCGAAGCCGATGTTCCAGATCACCTGGGGTAACCCGGTACTAGTGAGCGCGGCGACCGCGAAGCAACTCAACCTGAAGAGCGAAGACGTGGTTGAGATCGAGTACCAGGGGCGCAAGCAGAAAGGCGCGATCTGGATTCAGCCCGGGCACCCCGACAACGCTGCCACTGTCTTCATCGGCTATGGGCGCACGCTGGCAGGGCACACCGGTTCGGGACTCGGTTTTAATGCCTACATGTTGCAGAGCCAGGACTCGCCATGGATCGGGCGTGGCGCGAAACTGACCAAGACCGGTGAAACCTTCGGGCTTGCTTACACGCAGGGATTCCAGAACATGGATGGCCGCGCCATTGTACGCGCCGCCACTCTGGAAGACTTCATCAAGAACCCGGGCTTCCCGCACGAGATGGTCGAGGCTCCCGAGCAGGGCCTGACGCTTTACAAGCCATACAACTACAGCGAAGTGAAGTGGGGGATGACGATTGACCTGAACGCGTGCATTGGATGCAAGGCATGCGTGGTCGCGTGCCAGTCCGAGAACAACATTCCGGTCGTAGGCAAACTCGAGGTCAAGCGCGGCCGGTACATGCACTGGTTGCGTATCGACAACTATCACGAAGGCACGCCGGAGAACCCGAAGACTTACTTCCAGCCGGTTCCGTGCATGCAGTGCGAGACGGCCCCGTGCGAAGTGGTTTGCCCGGTAGGAGCGACGGTTCACAGCAGCGAGGGACTGAACGACATGGTCTATAACCGCTGCGTCGGGACGCGCTACTGCTCCAACAACTGTCCTTATAAAGTTCGGCGCTTCAACTTCATGCTGTACCAGGATTGGGACACGGTGCAGTTGAAGTTCGTGCGCAATCCCGAGGTCACGGTACGCAGTCGCGGCGTGATGGAAAAGTGCACGTACTGCGTGCAGCGCATCACGCGCGCCCGCATTCATGCGGAAGAGACGGGCCGCGGTCCACGTCCGAAAGACGGCGAGGTCCTGACGGCTTGCCAGCAGGCGTGTCCGGCGGGAGCGATTGTCTTTGGCGACATGAACGATCCGACCAGCAAAGTCATGCAATTGAAGGTTCACCAGCGGAATTACGGACTGCTGGAAGATCTGAACACGCGTCCGCGCACGACGTACCTGGCGGCCGTCACGAACCCGAACCCGGAACTCGAGGCGTAAGAGATGGCGGAAATACACCTACCAGAGGAACACAAGATTCAACACGATCGGCTGCTGCCGGGCCAATCTCCGGTGCTGGAGTCAGGACACACATTCGGCTCAGTCACCGACAAGATTGCATCGATTGTTTTGCGGCGTCCGGTGACCCTGGGTTGGGCTCTCGGCCTGTTTATCTGTTTTGCCGGCGTAAACATTCTCGGGCTGGCGGTGTCGTACCTGTTCTTCAAGGGCGTCGGCATCTGGGGCCTCAACATTCCAGTGGGATGGGGCTTCGCGATCATTAACTTCGTCTGGTGGATCGGTATTGGCCATGCCGGGACGCTGATTTCCGCGATTCTCCTGCTGTTCAAGCAATCATGGCGCAACTCCATTAACCGTTTCGCGGAAGCGATGACGCTATTTGCGGTAGCTTGTGCCGCCATGTTCCCCCTGATTCACACTGGGCGTCCGTGGCTCGCCGCTTACTGGCTGTTCCCGTATCCCAACTCGATGAACGTCTGGCCGCAGTTCCGCAGTCCCCTCATCTGGGACGTGTTCGCGGTCTCGACGTATGGCACGATCTCGCTCTTGTTCTGGTTCGTTGGCTTGATTCCCGACTTCGGCACAATGCGCGATACGGCGAAGAGTCCGTGGGCGCGGAAGGTGTACGGTCTGCTTTCGATGGGATGGCGCGGGTCGGCGCGGCACTGGAGCCGCTATGAAACGGCCTACCTTCTCCTGGCCGGCTTGGCGACGCCCCTGGTGCTTTCAGTGCACACGGTGGTGAGCTTTGATTTCGCCGCCTCAATCCTTCCGGGATGGCACACGACAATCTTCCCGCCGTACTTCGTCGCCGGCGCGATTTACTCCGGCTTCGCGATGGTGCTGGTTCTGGCGATTCCGATCCGGCGCTTCTACGGGCTGCAGGACATGATCACCGAGCGTCACCTCGACAACGCCGCGAAGGTGATGCTGGCGACGGGATTGATCGTCGCCTACGGCTACTCGATGGAAGCTTTCTTCGCGTTCTACAGCGGCAGCGGGTATGAAAAGTTCATGTTCCTGAACCGTGCCTTCGGACCATACGGCTGGGCCTACTGGCTGTTGATCACTACTAATATCGCGCTGCCTCAACTGCTGTGGATCCGCAAGGTACGGCAGACTCCATTCCTATTATTCCTGCTCTCGGTGGATGTCTTGGTGGGAATGTGGTTTGAGCGATTCGTGATCGTCGTCGTCAGTCTGAGCCGCGATTTCCTGCCCTCTTCGTGGGGACACTACGTCCCGACACGATGGGACCTGGCGACTTACGGCGGCACGGTCCTGTTCTTCTTCTTCGCGTTCCTGTTGTTCATACGCGTGATGCCAATGATCTCGATCTTCGAAATGCGCACCTTGCTACCTGAGTCGCAGGTGAAGGAGGAGGTGGCCGCGCATGACTGAGACTCCCATGAACCCGCTCTACGGCATGATGGCCGAGTTCGATAACCCGACCGACCTGGTGAAGGCCACTGAGCGTGCGTACGAAGCGGGCTATCGCAAGATGGACGCCTATACGCCGTACCCCGTCGAGGAAGTGTCGGATGCGCTGGGATTCCGCAAGAACCGCGTACCGCTGGTGGTCCTGGTCGGTGGAATCCTGGGCGGGTTGTCGGGCTACCTGTTGCAGTACTGGATTTCAGCGGTCAGCTTTCCGGAGAACATCGGCGGCCGCCCGTTCAACTCATGGCCCGCATTCATCATCGTGACATTCGAGATGACGATTCTGTTCGGCGGCATTTCCGCCGTAGTCGGAATGCTGGCGCTGAACGGCTTACCGATGCCTTATCACCCGGTGTTCAACAACCCACGATTTACTTCCGTGACGCGCGACCGCTTTTTCCTGTGCATTGAGGCCGCTGATCCAAAATTCGATGTCGTTTCGACCGGGAGCTTCCTGATGGCACTGAAGGCGATCGATGTGACGGAGGTCTCGCATTAGCACCATGAACGCACTCCGCAGGATCGCAACCATGAAGCGCCTCGTAATCGCAGGGCTGACAGTGACGCTGGTGTTCCTGGCCGGCTGCCGGCAGGACATGCACGACCAGCCGAGGTTCAAGCCGCTCGCGATGAACACCTTTTACCCTGATGATCGATCGGCACGGCCTCTGGTTGAGGGCACTGTCGCCCGTACCGATGAAAGGGCCGACCAGTATTACTACACCGGGAAGATCAATGGGCAGCCCGGTACCGAACTACCCGTCCCACTCACCAAGGCATTACTGGAGCGCGGCCGCGAGCGGTACAACATTTATTGCTCGCCATGCCACTCGGAGACCGGGAACGGAAACGGGATGATCGTGCAGCGCGGCTTCAAGCGTCCGCCTTCCTATCACACAGACCGGTTGCGGCAGATGCCGATCGGGCACTTCTTCGACGTGATGACGAATGGATTCGGCGGCATGTCGGAATACAAGTCGCAGGTATCGGTATCCGATCGGTGGGCAATCGCGGCATACATCCGGGCCTTGCAACTCAGCCAGGACGCAACGCGCGCAGATATTCCGCCGGGCATGGAACTCGGTAAGGCGCCGAATATGAGCGAACTGCCCGGGACCAGCGAGATTCAGCTTCCGCCCAACGAGAAACCGAACCTTCCGGCGCAACCGCGGGGGCAAAAGAAATGAGCACTACGAATATCAATACGAAGAACTTCACGCCCCCGGCCATACTGACAGAAGTGCGCACGATGGCGCTGTTTGCCGCGCTGGCTGGTGGTGTGGCGCTGGTGATCGCCGGCTTTCTGAACTTCCCGGAGTTCCTGCGCGGCTACCTGATCGCCTACATGTTTGTCCTCGGACTCTCTCTCGGCGGGATGGCGCTGCTGATGACAGGACATCTTACCGGCGGAAACTGGTGGATGCTTGGCCGGCGGATCTTCGAGGCCGCGGCACGATGCGTCCCTATGCTGGCGATCTTGTTCCTTCCAATCCTGCTCGGAGCCAAGCAGTTGTACCCGTGGATGACCGTCAATCTCGCAACCGACAAAATGCTGGCGGAAAAAGCCTGGTGGTTGAACTATCCCTGGTGGATTGGTCGGGCAATCATCTACTTCGCCTTGTGGATATTGCTGTCGATTTTCCTGACCAGGCTGTCGTGGCGGCAGGATGAAAGCGCTTCTCCGAGTATCTGGCGAACTCTCAAGGTGATTTCAGGAATCGGGATTCTCGTCTGGGCGTGGTCGCTCACCGGCGCCGTGGTCGATTGGGGAATGTCGCTTGACCCGCATTGGTATTCGACGATCTACGGGATGATTTTCATGATCGGCGAGGCGCTGTCCATGATGGCGCTGACGATCATCTTCCTTTCGGTTCTGTCGAAGTATTCGCCGATGGACGAGGTAGTTCTCCCCGATCGTCTACACGATGTGGGTAAACTCCTGCTGGCGTTCACGATGGTGTGGGCCTACTTCTCGTTCTCGCAATGGCTCATCATCTGGATGGGCAACCTTCCTGACGAAATTTCCTGGTACCTGCACCGTATCAAGAGCGGCTGGGGCTATATCGCTCTTTTATTGATCTTCGTGCAATTCGCACTTCCGTTTGCGTTGTTGCTGTCGCGCGACTTGAAGCGCAAGCCGCAAAAGCTGATCCCGGTTGCCATCATTGTCATGTTGGGACGCTGGATCGATATGTACTGGTATTTCGTGCCGAACAGCCTGCCGGGTGGGACACCGCCGAGCCTGCATTTCCACTGGAGCTACATCGCGGCGATCGTTGGCCTGGGTGGAATCTGGGTGGCGGCATTCTGCACGTTCTTGGGAAAGAAGCCGTTGCTGGTGCGCAACGAACCGATGTTGCCGCGTTTGTGGGAGCCGAGCCATGGACACTGATCACAGCATGCAGACTAATCCCGAGGTTTCGTACGAACATCGCGACCTCGGTGCGCGGAACATCTTCCTGTTTTTCGCGGTGCTGTTCGTCGCAGGCGTCCTGATTCACTTCCTGGTGTGGGGCATCTATGGCTTCTTCGACAAGATGATCCTGGAAGCGCAGCCGCAGACGAATCCCTTGAAGCCGTATGCAAAGACGCCGCCGGCATTGATTCTGCAGAACACGCCGATGGTGAACCTGGACAAGTTTGCCGAACCGCGATTGCAGAACGACGAACCGGCGGACATGCGTACTTTCACCCAAATGGAAAACCAGGTCCTGAACGGAAAGCCCTGGGTGGACCAGCAGGGAGTGGTGCATTTGCCAATCAGCGTCGCGATGGACGACCTGTTGAAGAAGGGTTTGCCGACACGTCCTGGGCCGCCACCGGCAGTCACCTCTTACACCGGCAGCACGGTCCAGGGCGAAAAGGTTGAGAGCGCGCCGGAAGCTGCTCAGTAAGCGGAGAAGGTATGAAAGCGGCATCGATTCATTCGCAGTCAAAATTCGGAAAGACAGTTCTGCTAATCGCGCTGACGGTTGCGATTGCAGGCACGGGCTTCGGGCAGATGATTGGCGACCCTGATTACAGTCACACGCCGCCGCCCGAGTTGAAGCACGTTGGCATTGAGCAACGCTTGGGAGAGCAGGTGCCGTTGAATTTGCAGTTCCAGGACGAGACCGGCAAGACGGTAAAACTGGGAGGTTACTTCCAGTCCGGGCGCCCGGTAATTCTGAACCTGGTTTACTACCAATGCCCAATGCTGTGCGGTGAAGTGCTCCAGGGACTGACCGCGATGACCAAGATCATCGGGTTCATGCCGGGCAAGCAGTTCGAGATCCTCACGGTGAGCATCGATCCGCGCGAGACCCCGCAACTTGCGGCGGCGAAGAAGAAGACGTTTATGGAACGGTTGGGACGTCCGGGCGCGGAGAACGGCTGGCACTTCCTCGTTGGAAAGCAGCCTGAAATCGATGCGTTGGCGAATGCGCTCGGCTGGGAGTACCAGTACGACGCGAAGACGGATCAATTCGCCCACGCGGCGGGAGTAATCCTGGCGACACCGGAAGGAAAGATTGCGCAGTACTACTACGGGGTGGAGTACTCAGCGCGTGACATGCGCCTGGGGATTGTTGAGGCATCGAAGAACCGGATCGGGACGCTTACCGATCAACTGTTGTTGTACTGCTACCACTACGATCCGCGCATCGGAAAATACGGCGCGGTGGTTACGAACATGGTCAGGCTGGGTGGTGCCTTGACTCTTGTCATATTGGGCGGCTTCTTGATCGTGATGTACCTGCATGAGCCGCGCGCAAAAGGATTTGGAACAGGACGGGCTTAGATACATGCCGAATTTTCCGCTATTTCCAACGGGAGCTTCCTCGCTATCAGGTTACGTCGACAGCCTGTACTTCTTTCTGGTCTGCCTGACGTTCGTGTTTGGCGTCGGAATCGCTCTCGCGATCGTCTTCCTTGCCTGGCGTTATCGCAAACAGAATCATCCCAAGGCGGTGCAGGTTGAAGGATCGCTGGCGCTGGAGTTGACGTGGACCATCATCCCGCTGGGCATCACGATGATTATCTTCATCTGGGCCGCGGCGATCTACTTCTACGAAACGCGTCCACCAAAAGACTCGATGGAAGTCTACGTTGTGGCCAAGCAGTGGATGTGGAAGTTCGAGCACACCGGGGGACAACGCGAAATCAACGTCCTGCACGTACCCGTCGGACGCGATGTGCGGACAATCATGACTTCACAGGATGTAATCCACAGCTTCTACGTGCCGGCCTTCCGCGTGAAGGCGGACGTTCTGCCCGGTCGCTACACCAGCGTGTGGTTCCGGGCGACAAAGGTTGGAACCTATCACCTCTTTTGCGCCGAATATTGCGGCACGCAGCACTCGGGCATGGTTGGTGAAGTTGTCGTCATGGATCCGAAGGATTACCAGGCGTGGGCGCAATCGGCGACGGATGGTTCGCTGGCGTCCAGGGGCGAAAAGAATTTCCAGCAGTACGGTTGCGCGATGTGCCATCGCAGCGATACGCAAGGCCGCGGACCGAATCTCGTGGGACTTTATGGGCATCCGGTGCTGCTCGACGACGGACGCACGGTAACGGCCGACGAGACTTATATTCGCGAATCCATTATGAATCCGGGCGCCCAGATCGCCTCCGGGTTCAAGAACATCATGCCGACGTTTGAAGGCCAGATTACCGAAGACGAGATGGTCGCGCTGGTGGCGTATGTGAAGGCGCTGGGTAACGGAGCGGCAAATCCCCCGGTACCGGTCTCAAACCCGGAGCGGGCGCCGTATCCGGTTACGCCGAAGACCGAGCCTTCCGTGGCGAAGCCTGATGTGCCGACCCAACCGGCGACGAACAGGAAGTAGGGGAGCAAAGCAATGGCAACAGCGGTACAGCCAGTTGAGCGTACGAATTATCTGAACGCGGATTACGGGATCAAATCGTGGCTGCTGACGACGGACCACAAGCGGATCGCGATTCTATACCTGTTTTCGGTGACGTTCTTCTTCTTTGTCGGCGGATTTTTTGCAACGTTGATTCGTCTGGAGTTGCTGACCCCCGCGGGAGACCTGATGCAGGCGGACACCTACAACAAGGTGTTCTCCATGCACGGGATAATTATGGTGTTCTTCTTCCTGATCCCGTCGATTCCGGCCGTGCTCGGCAACTTCCTGGTGCCACTCATGGTCGGGGCTAAGGATCTCGCATTTCCGAAGATCAATTTGCTGAGCTGGTACCTGTACATGATCGGCGGCGCCCTCACGCTTTACGCCATGATCAATGGGGGTATCGACACCGGCTGGACCTTCTACACTCCGTTCAGTACGCATTATTCGAACACGAACGTTTCGCTGGTAGCGATCGGCGTGTTCATCAACGGCTTCTCGTCGATCTTCACCGGGCTCAATTTCATTGTCACGATTCACCGGATGCGCGCGCCCGGCCTTACCTGGTCGAGGCTGCCGCTGTTCCTGTGGTCGCACTATGCGACCTCGGTGATCATGGTGCTCGGCACGCCGGTTATCGCCATCACGCTGTTGCTGGTCGCGGCAGAGCGGTTGCTGAATCTCGGTATTTTCGACGCAAGACTGGGTGGCGACCCGCTGCTGTTTCAACACCTCTTCTGGTTTTATTCACATCCAGCCGTTTACATCATGGTCTTGCCGGGCATGGGCGTGATCAGCGAACTTGTAACGTGTTTCTCGCGCAAGAGGATGTTCGGTTACAACTTCGTGGCGCTGGCCTCAATCGGTATTGCCGTCATCGGGTTCCTGGTCTGGGCACACCACATGTTCGTCGCGGGGATCTCGCTCTACGCCGCGATGGTGTTCTCGTTCCTGAGCTACCTGGTTGCGATTCCATCGGCCATCAAGGTGTTCAACTGGACGGCCACGCTCTACAAGGGCTCGATACGGTTTACGACGCCGATGCTGTACGTCTTCGGATTTATCGGCCTGTTTACGATTGGCGGTATGACCGGCCTGTTCCTGGCCGCGCTCGGAATCGACGTACACGTGACCGATACGTACTTCGTGGTGGCTCACTTCCACTACATCATGGTCGGCGGCACGCTGATGGCCTACCTGGGCGGACTCCATTTCTGGTGGCCTAAGATGACAGGCCGCATGTATCCCGAGGCTTGGGCGAAACTCTCCGCCGTGCTCGTATTCGCCGGATTTAACCTGACGTTCTTCCCCCAGTTCATCCTGGGCTACCTGGGAATGCCGCGGCGTTACCAGGCTTATCCGCCGGAATTCCAGGCGCTGAACATCTTCTCCACAGCGGGCGCTTCGGTGCTGGCGATCGGGTACATCTTCCCGATGATCTACTTTGTGTGGTCGCTGCGGTATGGCGAGAAGGCCCCGGCGAACCCATGGAACGCGGCAGGCCTGGAGTGGACAGTTCCTTCGCCGCCGAGCACTTTTAACTTCGATGAGACGCCTGTCGTAACCTGGGAAGCCTACAACTACGACGAGATCGACGCAGCGCAACCCGAGGAGGCCGAAGTTGTCGGATAGCACCAGCGCAGTTCACCTGCTTAAACATCATTTCCGCGACATGGGGCAGCAGTCGGAGACTTCCGCCTTCGGCATGTGGGTGTTTCTCGTCACCGAAATCATGTTCTTCGGTGGCCTGTTCGCGGCTTACCTGATCTATCGCGTTCTTTACTTCGACTCTTTCGCGGCCGCCAGCACCAGTATCAACGTAATTTGGGGCACGACGAACACTGCAGTGCTGATCTGCAGTTCGCTCACAATGGCGATGGCGGTTTATTCCGCACAGCTCGGAAGGAAGAAAGCCCTGATCGGGTTCCTCGCTGTCACCATGCTCCTGGGAACGGCATTCCTTTGCATCAAGGGGAAAGAGTACTACGACAAGTTTCAGGAGCATCACGTCCCGGGTCCAAGCTATCATTTCGTGGTCGAACCGGAGATGGCGCAGAGATTTCACGCCATCGATCCGCAAAAGACGGAGATTTTCTTCTCTCTGTACTTCATCATGACGGGCCTGCACGCGATCCACATGATCGTTGGACTCGGCCTGCTCGCATGGCTGCTCATTCGCAGTACTCGCGGCGAATTTGGCTCAATGTATTACACGCCGATTGAACTTTCCGGGTTGTACTGGCACTTCGTCGACATTGTGTGGATTTGGTTATATCCACTTCTATACCTGATAGACAGGCATCACTAGGGGGATTCGCATGAGTGAAGAGAAGCACACGATGGGGCACATTGTCTCCCCCAAGGTCTACGTTTTCGTCTTCCTGGCGTTGCTCTGTTTTACGCTGACAACGTACGGTGTTGCGCAGATCGATCTCGGGCCGTTCAACGCGCTGGTCGCGATTACCATCGCAATGATCAAGTCGATGCTCGTGATCCTGTTTTTCATGCACGTGAAGTACTCGCCCAAGATGACCAAGGTTACAATCTTTGCCGGGTTCTGCTTCCTGATCATCCTGCTGACTCTGAGCATGACCGATTACATCAGCCGTCCGTGGACCGGGCCAGACTCCGGTGCTAGAGGGGTGCAGCCCGCGCAAACGCCGTAGCCTCGTATTCAAAGCTTGTGATTCAGATGACCTGACTGCCGGAGCGACAATCGCCCCGGCAGTTTCGCTTGCGCTATACTCCAGCAAAAGCCACATTGAGCCGGGGTATCGGAATGGCGTTCTGCACGAATTGCGGTAAGGCGCTAAGCGAAGGAGCACATTTTTGCACGAATTGCGGGACGCCTGCGCAGGCCAGTCCAGCGCCGGTTCCCCCGGTTTCGACGTCGGCCGTGGCGCCGGTTGCCGCGGCACCAGCCCACGCACCCGCTCCGGAACACTTCGGTCAGAGTGAGCAATCGGTTGCGCCACAACCAGCAACCGTTTCGGAAATCGCGGTTCCAGATACGGAATCTCCTGTGCTCCCGTCGTACGGCGAAGTGTCCGAGAGTTCGAGTTCTCCCGTCTTCGTTATTGCTTGCGTGGTTCTGCTGGTGTTGATTATTAGCGGAATTGCTGGAACGATCTACCTGCAGAGACAGGGAAAAACCAAGGGCGCGGCCCCGCAGGCGCAATCGCAGTCGCCCGGATCTGCAGCGGGCAGTGCGCCAAGCTCCGCCTCCGACAATTCATCGAGCGGCGCCCCGGCTGATGAGGCTGCTTCGTCTGCACAGACGCCGGCGTCATCAGAACCTGGCCAGCAGACGCCAGGGCCTGTTGCTGCGGCCCCCGCTCCCCAACCGGTTTCAACGCCCCCCGTCGCGGAATCGGTTCGCGCGATGAACTTGGGCAATTATCCGGGCGCGACTCCGGTTGCCATAGCTACCCTGAGCGGTGAAACCGTCGTTGCCGGTTTCCTCACTCGCGACACGCCGCAGCAGGTCATGCAGTATTACAAAATTCGATTTCCTGTTTCCACGATGACGGATAGCGGAGGGAAGGGGACCCTTTCCGCGATGCTGCCCGGAGGGGTGCGAATCAAAATCCACGCCGAGCCGCAGGGTGGAAATACGCAAGTGATGGTCCTGCAGGAGAACTAATCTCGGCTTACCGCGACGCCATGTAATAGCCGCTGCCGCCGCGAAGAATGGCGTCCGGACGCTCGCGCAACTCGATCCTGACGGGGTGGAACCCCGATGCTTCAGTCGCAGGATGGAATGACACCGTGTATTCGCCGCGAACCGAGTCGTTCAGTGCGACTTTCAGCGTCCCCATGTCCTGTTTCTTCTGGATGACGTACACCTTGCCGCCCGTCTGCTGCGTCAACTGTCGCAAAATCCGGAATCCGTCCGAGCCCCTCTCACTCGAAGTCACTGCGTAGATTGTGACTTCAGAGCGCAATGCCTCCTGAAGCGCATCGTCGAGATCGTGGAAGCTGAGAGTGTCATCGCCGTCGCTGAAGAGCAGCAGGATGCGCTGGCGTCCTTCCGAAGCCGAGTCGCGAAACTCGGTTCTGCAGGTTTGGACCAGCGCGTCAAATAGTGACGTCAGGCCTTGGTGTCCTGGATTGTGAAGCAGGGCGTCACGGACCAGGCTGACATCTTTTGTTTGCGATTGGAGCAGCCTGACATTATTCGAGAATCCGACTACGAAGGCCTCATCGCGATGACTATCGAAGATTTCTCCCAGCAGGTCCGCGGCCATCAGTGCTTCCCCCTGCTGCTGTGGTCCGATGGATTCGCTGAGGTCCACCAGTACGCCGATCTCAAGCGGACGGTACTGCGACATGGTGAAGCTCTTCAGTTCTGGAACACGCACCCGGTCGTCAAATACCTGGATGTCCTCGGGACGCAGACCGACGATAGGCTTCCCGCTGCGGTCCGTCGCGAAAAAACGAATCTGTGCTTCTTCAACGTCCCGACGAACCGTAAAGCCTTCCTTTAGTGGCACCTTGGCAGAGCCTCCACGAGCAAGGACGAAGATCGGGGCGGCGCTCGCCGGCGAGACTTGAGCGTCCGCGGGCAGAACTAGTCCCGCGCACAGAACGATACAGGCGGAGATCACTAAACTACGCGGCTTCATGCACGTCCTATCGGTACATGCGGAACCAACCTTGAATTACTTTGGTTACTGCTCGGCTGGAAAACAGAGTCTTTTCGGACCGCATTTTCCGTGGGCGCTCCATCGTCCCCACGACGGGCGTCGCCCTTTTGCGCTCCCCACGAGCGCAACGATTGGAGCGGGATTGTAGTCCGAAGGTTGTCCGTTGGCGCGTTTCCCGAGTGGTTGTACTACCGGTGCATGCGGAGAAATTTATTAATGCCCGGTTAATTCTGCGGGGTGTGTGTCTTGGAATGGTGTCTTTGTCCTAGAATATGCCTGTGAAGCCAACCATCTTCGTAGTGGAAGATGAAGCTGACATCGCCCGTCTCGTCCGGCATCACCTGGAGGCGGCGGGTTTCTTCGTACGTCACTTCGTCGGTGCTGCGGGCGTGATTGCGGACGCTGAAAAAGACAAGCCCGTACTGTTTCTCCTCGACATCATGATTCCCGGAAGCGACGGCCTTGAGCTTTGCCGCCGCATTCGCCAGTCCGCCACAGTTGCCATGACGCCGGTCATCTTTTTAACGGCGAAGGCCGCCGAGTCGGACCGTGTGCTGGGATTCGAATTAGGCGCGGACGATTACATCACCAAGCCGTTCAGCCCGCGCGAACTGGTGGCGCGGATTAAGGCCGTTTTGCGGCGATTCGAACGGCCATTGGCCCCTTCCGTTTTGCGCACCGGCGAGATAGAAATCGACAGCGGTGCCATGACGCTGAGCGTCACCGGCAAGACGGTTCCAACCACCGCCACCGAGTTCCGGCTATTGGAGTACCTTGCCCGCCATCCCGGCCGCGTTTTCACCCGGGACCAGCTGCTGGATGCGGTTTGGCGCGACACCGCCTTTGTCACCCCGCGCTCCGTAGATGTCTACGTGCGGCGCATTCGCGAGAAAATCGAACCGAATCCCGACGAGCCGCGGTATCTTCGTACCGTACGTGGAGCCGGGTACCGGTTCGAGGCGATGAAGTGAGAAGCCAGGTATTCTTCAAACTGGTTGCTGCTTTTGTCATAGTGATTGCTGCTGCGACGTCGACGATTGACATTGCCGTGCGGCGGTCTTGGGAAGCCTCCCTGCGCGACGAAATTCAGCGCTCCCTCCAGGAAAAGGCGCTCATGTTTGCCGACCGTATCCGCAACGCTCCTCCCGGTGCGGATATGGAGAAGATCGCCACGGATGTGTCCCGCGAATCGGGCGCCCGCGTCACCATCATCCGGAAAGACGGGCTTGTGCTCGCCGACTCCAACGCCAACCCGGAAGAGATGGAGAACCACTCGACCCGGCCCGAGTTTCGCGAAGCGTTGCAGGGCCGAGTCGGCAGCAACTCCCGGACGAGCCACACGCTCGGTATCGACTTTCTATACGTTGCCGCGCCGGTTCCAGATGGTGCGGTTCGCCTCGCCTATCCGTTGATCGAAATCGCGCAGGTCAACCACAAGGTTCGTATGACGTTGCTGGGGGCTTCGACCCTGGCGTTCATATTCGCCTTGATCATCGCCGCCCTGGCTGCCCGAAGTATCACCGCGCGATTGAAGCGCATCGTCGAGTTCTCGGGACGAATCGCGCAGGGTGATCTCACGGCGCGCATTGCCGAGCCGTCGAATGATGAGATCGGTCAGGTGGCGCGTTCGCTGGATCGCACCGCACGCCGACTGGAAGAGAGTTTCGCCGAAGTGGAGCGCGGGCGCCGTGAACTAGTCACGTTGCTGAACAGCATGCAGGAACCGGTAATCGCCGTCGGGCCCGACGGCCGCGTAATCTGGGCGAACCAGCGCATGGAGCGAATCCTCCCCGGCGGTTTGCATCGAAACGTCGCGCTGGTTGAGAACCTTCGAGATCCGGAACTTCTCGCGGCATTCCAGGAGGCGATGGACAAGCGCGAGGTTGCAACAGCGCGCGCGCATGCCGTTTTTCCGGGAAGAGTGTTCAATGTGACCGCAGCACCTATGCCGAGCGGCGGAGCCGTGGGCGTGCTGACAGACCTGACTGAAGTGGAGCGGGTGGAGCGCACGCGGCGGGATTTTATTGCGAACGTCTCCCATGAACTGCGCACCCCGCTGACGTCGATACAGGGCTACGCGGAGACTCTGCAGGAGACCGCAACCACTGACGAGCAGAAGGAATTTCTCGAGGTCATCCGGAAAAATGCGTCGCGCATGGCGCGGCTCACGGAAGACCTGCTGATTCTGGCGCGGGTTGAGTCCGGCGAAGAGGAAATGCGGCTGTCACCGACGGTTCCGGCCGAACTGCTAAAAGAGGCCGAGCAGAATTTCCATGAGACCGAAGACAAGCGAATGCCACTCGAGGTGCACAACGACGCGCTCCGAATGGTGCAGGCCGATCGCGATGCCATCTTTCAAGTCTTCAGGAACCTCATCGACAACGCACTCAAATACGCAGGCAGCAGCGACAAACTGGTCATCGGCGCGCGCGATGTCGACAAGGGGGTGGAGTTTTTCGTGCGCGACTTCGGACCCGGTATCAGTTCAGAACACCTGCCGCGACTGTTTGAGCGCTTCTACCGCGTGGATAAGGCCCGCTCGCGGGAGAGCGGCGGTACTGGGCTGGGCCTCGCTATCGCCAAACACATCGTACTGGCCCACGGCGGCACCATCCGGGCCGAAAGCGAGCTGCATCGCGGTAGCACTTTCGCGTTCACGCTACCGGCGGTGCAGGATGGGAATGCAGAAGCAGTCGAAAGTCCGAAGTCAAAGGTTGAAAGCTAGACAACTAAGTTCCATTACAGTGTTTCAGCTTTAGACTTTCGACTTTCAGCTTTAGACCTGCGATCCCGCGCAATGGCAAATTCACCTCTTATTCACAATCCCTACATCACCGCGTAACCTCTGCCTCTTACGCTGTCAGAAATAAGGCCGGTGGGAGGTTTGTGGCGGTCGGTTCCTCGCCTAATGGGCCAAGCCTCCCATCTCCTGCACTGGAGAGGGAAATGAGTACCGCACCCACAGCGGAGAACATCGTCAATCCGGGAACCCACATCCTGGAACTCGCACAAGAGGCATTGCGCGTCGCGAAGAGCGCCGCCAGGGCCGCCGCCGAAGGCATCGCGACCGGATCGGCGCAGATTTTGCGCACCTTGCGTGATCGCGAGAAAGAATTGGATTCACTGGATCGGGACGTCGATGACCTCGTGACGGCAACGATCTCAGGTGCCTCTGAGGCGCATGCGCGCGAACTGCTTGCCTGCATGAAATTCGTCATCGCGCTGGAGCGCATCGGCGACCTGCTGCTCAGTTTCGGCAACCGCGCCGGGTCCGTGGCGGTTAGGATCCAGCCGCAGGACGTGAAGGAATTGACGATGATGGCGTCGGGACTGGAAAGGATGCTGTCGGATGTCGACATCGCTTTCTGCCAGCGCAATCTGGAACGCGCCGTGACGGTTCTGCGTTCCGATGGCGAACTGGATCGCCTCCGTAACCTGATCCTTATGCGGCATCTTGAGCCGGGGCATGATGAGTCGCGCCAGGAAAGTTTCCACGTCATCGCCATGGCACAGGAACTCGAACGCGCAGGCGATCACGCCAAGAACATGGCCGAGGAGGTCTGCCACCTCGTCAGCGGCCGCACGGTGCGCCATGTCCTTCGCACGTACGATAAGCCGGTGGTTCAACTGCAACTGGACCGTATTCGAACTCACCCTGGAGAAAACTGCTTGCCCGAGGAAGCGTAAGCTCCAATAACGATTTACCGGCCATTAATCGCGCCGTCACTATCTCTTCACATGGAAATGCAACAAAAATAATAGAAACCAGTGGAGGTGAGTTGTGAGCTTGGCCGCGCCCGTCGTGGTTGAGAGAGGCATCCCCCGCAAAAACAGAGCCAAGTTTTCCAGCGCTCGTTTTCATAGGCGATTTGTCAGGTGGTTGAATGTGTGGTGGAGGTGCCTGTTGGGTGACCTGATCTGCTTCACCGCGAGACGCTAAGCTGCTTGTTATCAGCCACTTACTTCTTTCGAGCGGGACCGCCGCTTTTCCGCCTATCCGGGAAGCGGCAAGCCGTGCCTTTAACGGGTTTGTAACATTTCTCTGGTAGGGTTTAGTCAGTGAACTCCTCCGTCCCCAACACCGCCGGGAACGAGCCTGCGCCGCGAAGGATGACCACCGTTGGCGCGGGTAAACCAGAGCGAAAACAGATCATTGCCCTCCCCAAGCGCGTTCAGCGCATTGCCCTTAAAACAACATTTCTCGGCAGACTAACCGATGCCGGCTTCCGCTATACCATGCTGGCCTGCTCGGCATCGATCCTGGTCATTGTGGCCCTGCTGCTCTATGAGCTGACGATTCGTTCACAGCTCAGCCTGCGACAATTCGGGCTCGGTTTCTTCGTCGGTACCGACTGGGACCCCGTGATGGGCAAGTTTGGGGCCCTCCCGTTTATTTACGGAACATTGGTTTCGTCGCTGCTCGCCGTGATTCTGGCGGTGCCGCTCGCTGTCGGCGTCGCCGTCTATGTGACGGAGATGTGTCCGCGAGCACTGCGCGGAATCATCAGCTTCCTGACGGAATTGTTGGCGGCCATCCCCAGCGTGGTATACGGCCTCTGGGCCATCTTCGTTCTTGCGCCGATCCTCCGCGAATACGTTGAGCCCTTCCTTGGCAAAGCTTTCGGTTGGACCGGTCTCTTTAGCGGCCCGCAGTACGGGCTTGGCATGCTGGCTGCCGGGGTTATTCTCGCCATCATGATTGTGCCAATCATCTCCTCTATTACTCGCGAAGTGCTGGTCGCGGTTCCGCAGCATCAGCGTGAGGCGACCTTGGCGCTCGGTGCAACGCGATGGGAGATGATCCGCATGGGCGTGCTCCGGAATGCTCGCGCAGGCATCCTGGGCTCAGTCATCCTCGGACTTGGGCGAGCGCTCGGCGAAACCATGGCCGTGACGATGATCATCGGCAATCGTCCCGAGATCGCGAAATCCCTGTTCGCACCCGGTTACACGATGGCCAGCGTCATTGCCAACGAATTCAGCGAAGCCACCAGCGATCTCTACCTCAGCGCCCTTGTCGAGATCGGCCTGGCGCTCCTCATCGTCACATTGATCGTGAATACTGCCGCCCGGCTGCTGGTCTGGTCGATTACCCGCGGTACGCCGCAGAGGGCATAACCGATGGCCACTGCTCACATCAGCATGTTTCGCCGTGCAAAGAACCACGCAGCATCTTTTGCCGCGGTTGCGTCTGCTGTGCTGGTAATCGCGCCGCTGATGGCGATTTTCGGCTACCTGGTCATCAAAGGAATCGGCTCGATCAATCTTGCATTTCTGACGAACACGCCGAGACCGGTTGGCGAAGCCGGCGGCGGTATGGCCAATGCCATTATCGGGTCGCTGATCATTCTCGGAATCGCGAGCATTATTGGGGTGCCGCTCGGGACCGGCGCCGGTGTTTACATGAGCGAGTACGGGAAGCATCGATACTCCACGTACGTGCGCTTCACGGCCGACGTCCTGAACGGCGTTCCATCCATTGTGATCGGCATTGCCGCATACTCGCTCGTGGTGCTGCCCCAGCAACACTTCTCGGCTTTCTCCGGCGGAGTCGCGCTCGGAATCATGATGATTCCGACCATCGCCCGTACGACCGAAGAAATGCTGCACATGGTTCCCCACGCGGTTCGTGAAGCGGCCTACGGGTTGGGAATACCACACTGGCGGTCGATCGTTTCAATCGCTCTGCGCACGGCGCGTTCGGGAATCATCACTGGAGTGATGCTGGCATTTGCCCGTGTCGCCGGAGAAACGGCGCCACTGCTGTTCACCGCGTTCGGCAACCAGTTCTGGAATTTGAATCCCGGCCAGCCTACCGCGGCGCTGCCGCTGCAGGTTTATGTATACGCGATTTCGCCCTTTGACGAGTGGCACCGGCAGGCGTGGGCCGGCGCCCTGATTCTAATTATTTTGATTGTCGTGGCTGTCAGCGTCGTCCGCTTCGCCACGCGCAAGGGAAGGTTTAGCGGTGCTTAATACAGCCGTTTCAGTCAACTCCGCTCCCGAAGCACTCCCCGGTGAGGGAGCCCATCCCAAAATGGGTGTCGCAATCGAAGTGCGTAACCTGAACGCTTGGTTCGGTAAGTTCCAGGCGCTGCAGGACATCAACATGCATATCGAGCCCAGCAAGGCGACCGCCATTATCGGGCCGTCCGGCTGCGGCAAGTCGACCTACGTTCGCTGCCTCAATCGAATGCATGAGACCGTGCCGGACGCCAAGGTCGAAGGCGATGTTCGTGTCGGCGACCTCGAGGTTTATGGCAACGGGACCGCAGCCGTCGATGTACGCCGCCGCATCGGAATGGTCTTCCAGAAACCAAACCCATTTCCGACCATGTCGATCTTCGACAACGTTGCCGCCGGACTTCGCCTCAACGGATATCGCAATCGTGTCGAGTTGGAGGAGGTAGTAGAGCACTCCCTCCGCCTGGCAGCGCTGTGGGACGAAGTGAAGGATTTCCTGAGAAAGAAATCGGGCGCCAGCCTGTCAGGCGGCCAGCAGCAGCGGCTTTGCATTGCGCGCGCGCTGGCGGTTCAGCCCGAAGTCTTGCTCATGGACGAACCCGCATCGGCCCTCGATCCAATCTCGACGGGCAAAATTGAAGAACTGATTTTTCAACTGAAAGAGCAGTACACGGTCGTCATCGTGACGCATAATATGCAGCAGGCTGCGCGCGTCGCCGATTCTACCGGCTTCTTCCTGATGGGCAAGCTCATCGAGTTCGACAAAACCGAGAAGATCTTCACGAATCCTTCCGACAAGCGTACGGAAGATTACGTAACAGGCAGGTTCGGATGAGAACAAAATTCCAACAGGGCCTCGACGAATTGAAGCAAAAACTGCTGGAAATGGGCGGCATGGCGGAGAGTGCCGTCGAAATGGCCACGGGCGCTTATCTGCGCCGCGACGCATCACTGTGCGAGAAAGTTTTCTCCCGGGAGAAGGAGATCAACGCCTTCGAGCGCCGTATCGACGAACTGGCGATTGACATGTTGGCCATGCAGCAGCCCATGGCTATCGACCTCCGCTTCGTCGTCGCTGTCCTCAAGATCAACGCCGATCTCGAGCGCGTCGGCGACCAGGCCGTCAATATCGCGCAGCGTGTACTGGATCTCCTGAAGGCCAGCCCAGTCGACGTTCCGGTCGATATTGGACGGATGGCGGGAACCGTTTCAACCATGGTTCGCCGGGCGCTGGAGTCCTTCCTTTCAGCTCACGCTGACGTTGCCGAGGCGGTCCTTGAAATGGACAACATCGTCGACCGGATGAAAGATGAGGCCTTTGTCACCCTGGTCCAGAAGATGAAGGACGATCCCACGGAGACGCAACACTACCTCGACGTTTTGCTCATCTCACGCAATCTCGAGCGCGTCGCCGATCACGCAACCAACATCGCCGAAGACGTCATTTTCTGGGTGCGCGGAGCCGATGTGCGTCATGGTGCGCAACTCGGCATGGGCACACACCCGATTACGGAAAGAGAAGTCTGATAAACATCGAATACGTCGCAGGTCGCAGATCTCAGGTCACAAATATTCAATGTTCCTTGTGACCTGTGATATGCGACCTCTGATGCTTTTTACGGCCGTAAAATATCGTGAATCACGTCCATGATTCGCTGAGTGCGCCGATCGATGATCACCACCGAGGCGCCGATGTATCCGCGCTGATAGATATCCGGCAGGCGCGGAAGACGCCGCTCCAGGTCGGCAGGAAATGGAGTCAGGCGTTTCTGCAAGCCTGGCGGTAAAGTCCCGTTCCGTGCCAACTGCTTTTGTAATCCGGGTGGTAAATTGCCGCCCCGTTTCGCGAGTCCCGGCGGAAGGTTGGAGCCGCCGCGGTAATAGTCGCGAATAATCTCGCGATCATGTGTGCTGAAGATAATCGCGCCGTGCACACTCACGGCGTTGTCATCCCTGTATTCGGAGCCCTTGCTGTGACCTTTGCCTCTGCCCTGTGCCTGGGCCGCTATGCCAAGAAGTGAAACAACAAGCAATGCCGTCAGGGGCCTGAATAGCGAACGCGCCATGGGTACCCTCCCATGGCGCATTTTAGCAATGGACGGCCCGGAGCGAACGAACGGCCGGACATGGCCTTGGGCCCGTGAGCCTAAGCCGCCTGATCCTTGCCGGAATCCTCGCCTTTTCTGATCTCGTCACGCACGCGCCTGAGCATGGCATAGATACGAGGCCAGTACTCTGGTTCCACAAGCAACCGGAGTCGCTCCAACTGTTCCTCCTGTTCGCTGAGAGCCTTGAGTTCCTGACCTTTCACAGTACCTTCCGCGGTCGCCAATGCTCAGATAATTCAGATAATAGAGATGCGCACTGCTCAGAGCGGGTACCTCTAAATTCGCCTTCAACGCTGCATTTTTTTGACGTAAATGCGCGTCCATCCGCGACACGTCCTTGAACGGAGAAAGGGAGGGCAGGAGCCCTCCCGTCAGTGAACCCGCCGCCTTTTCAGTCTGCAGCTGGACTCTTGGCGAGCAGCGCGTTTAAATTTTCGCAGGCCGGGGCAGAGCGATACACCGGACAGGTGTAGCAATCCTGTGACTCCTGGCAGCATGCCTTATTGTTCCAGCACGGACTGGTCGAGTCCTTGGTGATGGGGCATGTGGACCTTTTCTCAAAGCCGCAGTTGCGGATCTCCCAGCAGGGGAGCAGTGCAAGGAGATGGCGGATGCCGGCGAAGTTGAGGCGCGCTTCGCGCACCAGGCGCAGAATCGTTTCGATCCAGACATAATCCTGCTCGGTGAAATAGCGCGTACCCTTCGCGGATTTCAACGGGATGAGAATACCTTCGCGCTCATACAGGCGAAGGAGATCGACGGAGATTTTGAAATGCTTCGCAACCGCGCCAATTTTAATGCGCGTCCCATTCTGGTGCGCGGGAACTACATTTGTAATAGCGGACATAGTGAACCTCAAAAATCAGGAGCGCTAAGTAGAGATGAATGCGCTAACTGCTCCCGAAAGTGTTTCGTACAACAACTATCAGAACTCAGCAGTCCAGATTTGTCTGTGCGGTATGTCACCTTAGTGGTGATTTAGGCGCACATTTCTGGAGTGACATGTCCGGAATTCGGGTGCTCCAACGCTCCTTGGAAGCATGTGGAAGTGATGTGGCGCACAGACATTCGGATCAAGTGGCTCGAAGCTTGATTTTGTCAGGACACGAACATGCCAGCTATCACTTCCGCCCCCGCCGTCATTCATACATTCAAAGAATTACGCGAAGCCGCCCGTGCGCTCGGGCCAAAACGAGTCGGAGTGGTTGTCGCCGATGACGAAGTCGCATTGCTCGCAGCCGCATCGGCCGCTGAACTAGGACTCGCGAGACCAGTGCTGATCGGTAGCGAGACGAAAATTCGCGAGAAGATTCAGGCGCTGGGAATCGAGAGCCTTGTTGCGCGAGCCGATTTCCACCAGGCGGCTGATGCAACTTCTGCCGCCTCCATCGCCACCGGCCTTGCGCGCGATGGCAAGGTAGACATTCTCCTCAAAGGACATTTGCGAACGGACGAACTCTTGCGTGCAGTGCTCGACAAACAGGCCGGTCTTCGTACCGGGCGCCTGCTCAGCGATGTGATGCTGTATGAAGACACGCTCGCGGGATATCGACGTCTGGTGGGGGTCACGGATGGGGGACTCAATGTTGCTCCTGACCTGGAGCAGAAGAAGCAAATCCTGCTGAACGCGCTCGATGTGATGCGCGCCATTGGGATCGGGCGGCCGAAGATGGCCATCATGAGCGCGACGGAGGCGGTTACGACCTCTCTGCCTTCTACCGTGGACGCGCAGACGCTCACCGAGATGGCGAAGGTTGGCACGTTTGGAGACTGCGAAGTCTGCGGCCCGCTGGCGCTTGATAACGCACTGCTGGAGTCGGCCGCAAAGGAAAAGGGAATTACCTCGCCTGTCGCCGGGCACGCCGACTGCATGGTCGTGCCGAACATCGAAGCCGGCAACCTTCTCGGCAAAGCAGTGAAGTATCTCGGCGGGTCGCAATGCGCGCATGTAGTCCTCGGAGCGAAGGTTCCCATTCTCATTCCGTCCCGCGTGGAAAGCGTCGACGACAAGATCAATTCCGTCGCCCTGGGGGTGCTCGCACATGGCCGGTAAATTCGAAATCCTCGTCATCAATCCCGGTTCAACCTCAACCAAGTTCGGTCTGTATCGCGACAGGCAGCCGCTTTTCGTTACCAATTTGCGCCACTCGGCGGAGGAACTCGAGCCTTTTCGGGGCAGACCGATTCTTGACCAGCAAGAGTTTCGGCGGCTGAAGATCGAAGAGGAATTGAGCAGCCACGGGCACAAGATCTCAGAATTGAGCGCTGTCGTCGGACGCGGCGGGCTGCTGCGTCCCGTCGCGAGCGGTACCTATCGCGTGAACGATGAAATGCTCGATGAGTTGCGCCGCGCTGAACGCGGTGAGCATGCTTCGAATCTCGGGGCTTTCCTGGCGAAGGCGATCGCCGATGAGGCTGGCGTTCCAGCGTTCATCGTCGATCCGGTCAGCGTCGACGAGTGGCCGGAGAAGGCGCGTCTCTCGGGCAGCGCGTTGCTGGATCGTTCATGTCTGTCGCACGCGCTGAACTCCAAGGCCGTCGCCAAACGATTCGCACGCGAGAACGGGCGTCCGTACGATCACCTGCACCTCATCGTCGCGCACGTCGGCAGCGGCATCTCGGTTTCGGCCCACGAGCGCGGACGCATGATCGACGTCACCAACTCGCGCGAAGAAGGCGCCTTTTCCACTGAGCGCGCCGGAACCGTGCCGTGTATGAAACTCGTGGACCTCTGCTTCAGCGGAAAGTACACACGGCAGCAGGTCGAGGCCCTGCTGTTCCGCGAGGGTGGACTCTTCTCTTATCTCGGCACCAAGGATTTGGAAGAGATCGAGTCGCGGATTGCTGGCGGCGACAAGCACGCGGCGCTGGTGTACGACGCGATGATCTATCAGATCGCGAAAGAAGTCGGCGCAATGGCAGCGGCCCTTCGCGGCCGAGTCGATGCCATTCTGCTCACCGGCGGCATGGCTCATTCGAAGAAACTTGTCGCGAACCTGCGATCGCATATCTACTGGATTGCTCCGCTACACGTCTATCCCGGAGAAGACGAATTGCAGGCACTTGCCGAAGGCGCATTGCGAGTGCTGCGCGGCGAGGAAGCCGCGCACGAGTTCGGTGATACCTCCGTGCCCCACGTCTGCCACAGTTAGCAGACGCGGATTCACTCACTGGAATTAACTTCGAAACACGCAACCAAGGGCAGATGATCCGACGCGACCAGTGTGGTTCGCGTTCGGTGCAGGCGGAAGGTCTTCAGCTTCAGCGCATCGTCGTAATAGATATGGTCAAGGTGCAGCAGGGGCAGCACGCCGGGATAGGTTCGCCTTCGGGCGCCACGCCTGGATGGCTTCTCCGTCCATTCGGCACTGCGAAAGTGTTCGCTCAGCATTCGGGTTGGCAGTCCGCGAGTCCACTCGTTGAAGTCGCCGAGGAGAATTCGCGGGGCAGAGAAGTCGGTCGAAAGCAGCACTTCTTGGTTCAGTAGTCGGCGCGCCTGGCGGCACCTTTCCAGCAGCCCGGTTCCCATGTGGATATTCAGCACATGCAAGCGCATTCTCCCCGGCAGGTGAAGGTCGGCGCGTAGCAGTCCGCGAGGCTCCCGGTGGCCCGCAGTGATGTCGTAGTTCTTCCAATGCTCTATCGGAAATCGACTGAGCAGCGCATTACCATACGCTGCGCCGCGATGCTTTCGGTTCTCTCCGAAGCAGGCGAACTTGAAGCCGGTTGATTCGGCAAGAATTCTGAACTGGTCGCGCCCTTCTTCGCGCAGAACCTCCTGCAGTGCAACCACGTCCACCTTCAATTCGCGGATTACGCCGGCGATGCGTTCGGGCAGAACTCTACGATCCATTCCCCGGCACTTATGAATGTTGTAGGTCGCGATTCGGAGCGCAGTCATTGCTGACGCTGGAAAATCCAGCCGAGAGTTTCGCCAACGCGCTCGTACACGGGACGATGCGACCATTGATGTAACGAAATTTCGCGACTGTTGGAAAGGTCGGTCCGGAAGTCTTCTTCCAGCCGCAGAGCGAGGTCGCGCGACGCGACGGCAAGGTTTACTTCGTCGTTGATGCCGAATGAGCGGTTGTCGCAATTCGTGGAACCCGCCACGATCCACATCGAATCGAGGATGAGCACCTTCGCGTGAATCATCGCCGGCTGGTACTCGAACACGCGAGCGCCCGCCCGCAGAAGTTCCCCATACAATCTGCGGCTGGAATTCCTCGTCAGAGCGTGATCGCTCTTGCGCCCCGGGGTGAGAATGATGACCTCAGCCCCCCGTTGCACGGCTCGCACCAATTCACGGCTGAGGCTTTCGTCGGGAAGGAAGTAGGGTGTGGTGATGTGAATGCTTTTCTGTGCTGAAGCAACCAGCGTCTGGAACAGCACGCGTGCGCGGCTGGATCCGCCGGGTGACGGCGCGCTGTTGATCACCAGCGCCGGCTCATTCCCGGGCACTCGGTGATCGGGGAAATAGTCTTCGCCCATCAAAATCTCGCCGCGGGATTCGAGCCAGTTCTCCGCAAAGGTTCCTTGTAACCCGAGTACGCATTCGCCTTCGAGGCGCAGGACGGTATCGCGCCAGCGTGGATGCCTCTCGTTGCCTGTGTACCAGTGGTCGGCAATGCCGGCGCCTCCGATGAACCCTTGCTTGCCGTCGACCACCAGCAACTCGCGATGGGTCCGGTTGTTGTAGCCCGGCCAGGTGTTCCAGCGTAGCGGGTGATACCAGGCGACTTTGCCGCCCGCGTCGGTAACCGGTCTGAGGTACGAATCTGTTGTGCCAAGGCTTCCGAGCCCATCAAGAAGGAGGTTAACCTTGACCCCTGCTCTCGCACGTTCGGCCAGTGCTTCGATGAAGCGCTGTGCTATTTTGCCCCGTTGAAATATGTAGCACTCCAGGTTCACGCTGCGCTGCGCCTGGCGAATACCAAGCAGCATGGCTTCGTAAAAATTCTCGCCATTTGTGAGCACCTCGAACTGCGTCTGGGGCCGCATTTTCGCGTCTGTGCTTGCTTCGAGGGCACGGCAGAAGTTGTCCGAGTCCAGCGATTGTGTTCCGGGAGACGAGATTTTGTAGCGCAAACCCGGAGCGAACAGCGCAAGAAAGAGGAGAAAGCCTTCGCTACAAATCGCGATACTCGCGAGGACGACAAAAAGGGTGTGATGCTCCATCGCAGGACCGGAAAACAGTGACTATGAAGAAGATGCGAAGAAGGAGCACAACGGTGCCAGGAGGGAAATCGTAATTTGTGCATGGGGCAAACAGGTGAGAACCGGGGCGTGATCTAAATGCAGAGCTCCTGAATCAGAATTGCCTGCTTATGCCTCAAACTTCTCTGGACTTGGGTTCGCGCAAAATAGATACTTAGCCGCCGTACATTTCGGAAATTCCAACGTGAGGGTCCGCCATGGAATGGATGAACTACCACCACCTGCTCTATTTCTGGCTTGCGGCTCGTGAGGGTTCCGTGACAGCAGCCGCGGAGATACTGCAGCTCTCGGCGCCAACAGTCAGCGGCCAGATCAATCTGCTCGAAGAGTCCCTCGGCCAGAAATTGTTCAAGCGCGCCGGCCGAAGCCTGGTGATGACCGATGCCGGCAAACTCGTCTATCGCTATGCCGAAGAGATTTTCACGCTCGGCGAAGCCTTGCAGGCCGAAGTGAAAGGGCGCCAGCAGGTGATCGCGCGCCGCCTGCACGTCGGCATCGCGCCCCCTGTCGCAGATCTCGTCGCTGAGCGAATTCTGCACCCCATTACCTCGATTCCCCAGCAACTGAAGATCGTCGTCCACACGGCGACGCTTGCCGAGTTGCTCGGCCAACTCGCGGTTCGTTCTCTGGACGTCGTTCTCACCGACGCTCCCGCGGCTAACCCCAAGCTCAATCTTTGGTCGCATCTCCTGTTTGAGAGCGGCACCACGATGTTTACGACAGCGAAAGCGGCCCGAACCTTGAAACAGGGCTTCCCAAAGTCCCTTTCGAAATCTCACCTGTTTCTTCCCGCAGCCAATGCCGCAATGCGCCGCGACCTCGAAGCATGGCTCGACGACAAGAACGCGCGTCCGCAGCGAACCACCGAATGTGATGACGCAAGCCTCATGGCCGCTCTGGCAGCGGGAATCGACGCAGCCTTCGCAGCGCCGACACCGCTCGCTGACGAACTCAACAGGCGTTACGGGACGGTAGCCCTGGGCCGCGCCGATGTGAAGCAGAAGGTCTACGCCATTACCACCGAGCGGAAACCGAAGATTCCCGCAGTGGCCACGCTGCTGAAGTTGAAATAGCAATAAGACATAACAAAGCCCGGTCGCGAGGATCGGGCTTTGCCTGCTCGGCAAGAGACTAATTCTTGTCCAGTTTGGGTGGAATGCTCTCCGCCTCCTTCGCCGGCTTTTTGGCCTTCGCCTTGCCCTTCGCGGCTACTGTCTCCGGTTCTTTGATCGTCCAGAAAACCGGGTTCGCAGCCAGGAAGGCTTGGGGTGCCCGGCTCAGGTCTGGGCGCACCATCAACAGGTTGTCTTCGACCCTCGTTACGATCTTCTGCACCACGGCTTCCAGGTGTTCCCGAATGACGGGCGTGACGAACGGCTTCATTTGCTCCGAATAATCAGCATCCATCTCGCCCAGTGATTTCATTTGGGTCACGATGTAATAGACCTGCCCGGTTGTCGGCACCCCCGCAATGACCTCGTAGACCGCGAAATGCTCATCGACTTTTGCATTGTTGAGGAGTTCAATTTCTTCCTTCATCAGGTCGGCAAATGCAGTCCTATATCCCGGCTTAACGTGAATGGTTTTGATACGCCACCACTTAACTTCCGGTGGCGGGACCTTGCCAGGCTGGAACGAGAGATCTTCGCGATAGACGGCGACGCTTCCCCGGGGTTCTAACTCCGCAGCTCCGGTTTCTGTCCAGAAGTTGGGATTCACACGCTTCACTTCGGCGGAGATCGCAGGGTCCGCGAAATCCTTTTCTGCTGCCGCCATGCTGTTGTAGAAACTGACGAATGTGAGCTGGCGAAGGTCTCCGGTGAGGGAACTCGCGGTGATCCAATACGAATCGGATTTTACCGTGTCAACAGCGCGTCGATATTGGCCTACCAACCCCCGGTACGATTCCGCCTTGTCGCCCGCAACCGTCACGTTCTGAACCCAGATGTACTTCGGCACTTTGGTGGCATCCTCGGCGAACGCGACCAGACTGACTAAGCACATCACGATAACAACAACCACAATGGCTCGTTTCATTCTGTGCTCCTCTTGATGAAATTGATGGAATCTGCGATCCCCCGGTGGAGGAACGCTCAGAATAAGGCTGGCCCGAAACGGGGAAATCTTGAGCCTTTCGCCGGGGAGGAATCAAGGACATGGGATGGAATTGTTGCGAGCCCGGTCAGCGCGGGGGCTTCGCTCCTTTTCTGGCAGGCAGGACGCAAGGTCGACAGGAGGACGCCTGTCGGAGACAAAAAAATTGCAAAGAACCTGTTTACAAGTGTTATGCACTTGAGGCAAACTCTTCCTCCTCTGCTGCTCCCCCCCACACCCGTAGCAGAGACCCCATTCGATTGATCGAACTGTTCAGGCGAGCACAGGTCGCGGTGTTTTTATGCTCTTTTTCTATCTACGAGGAGGGAAGAGATGAGGAGAGGTATAGGTTCAGTATTGCGATTTGGGATCGTGACCTGCGCTCTGGTGGCCACGCTGCTGACGACAAGTCTGCTGCTGGCACAGTCGACTAGCGTGACGATTCAGGGTACGGTCACAGACCAAACTGGCGCCGTCATTCCGGGCGCACAGGTGACCGCGATTAACACCGCAACCAATATAACCCGCGTTACGAAGACGGACAGCACAGGAAACTACCTGCTCGCTTCGTTGCCTTACGGAAAATACAACATCGTCGTCCAGGTTAATGGTATGGGCAAGCAGACGGTGGTGGGCCTGCAGGTCGATGCCGGCCGTACCGTAGCGCAGAACTTCAAGCTAAAGCCTGCCTCGGTTGCGGAAACCGTGGAGATTACCGGCGAAGCCCCGGTCATCGAAAGCACCACGATGACCGTCGGCGAAGTTGTAAACACCGACAAGGTGCAGCAACTCCCGCTGAATGGCCGTCACCTTCTTGAGTTATCCGGCACGGTTGCTGGCACTGTAGTTCCGCCTGCGACCGGATTCCTGACGGGCGCGATTCGTGGCCAGGGTTCGCTCGGCGTGAACACCGCCGGCACTCGCGAGGGCACCACGAATTTCATGGTCAACGGCATTAACCTCATCGACATGGGCAACGGCCAGATCACCTTCCAGCCGTCCATCAACACCGTCTCCGAGTTCAAGATGGACAACTCGACGCCCAGCGCCGAGTACGGTCGCAACGCCGGTGGCGTGATCAACGTCGCCACCCGCTCCGGCACCAACCAGTGGCACGGAGAAGTTTTCGACTTCTTCCGCAACGAAGCTTTGGACGCCCGCAACTTCTTTAACCAGGCTCCAAGCCCGAAAGCCAAGTTCAAGAGAAACGATTTTGGATTTGCGGTAGGCGGTCCAATCTGGAAGGACCACACCTTCTTCTTTCTGAGTTACGAAGGTCTGCGTCAACGCCAGGGAGTGACCGTCAACACGACCGTGCTGAGCGACACAGACCGCTTGGCAGTCACGGATCCAGTCAGCCAAAAGCTGCTCGACTTCATTCCGAAAGCTAACGATTCAACTGGAACGAGGTACATTCAGGGTCTCTCCGCGCCCGTGAATCTCGACCAGTGGACGGGCGATGTACGCCACAACTTCAATCAGAACGATAGCCTGCACGGCTTCTACGTCTTCCAGAAGGACCTTCGTCAGGAGCCGACGCTGCAGGGTGGCACCGTTCCGGGCGCAGGTGACACCCGCGCCGCGCACCGTCAGATCCTAACCCTCGAAGAAACCCATGTGGTTTCACCAACGCTCGTCAATAACTTCCGCGCGGGAATCAACCGCATCCACATCACGTTCGTCGCCGACAACAATGCTGATCCCTCGAGCCTCGGTATCATGGACGGGAAATCAGGACCGGTCGGTATACCTCAGATCTCGATCGGTGGTACGAACCTGAGATTTGGCGGAATAGGCAATTTCCCGCAGGGGCGCGGCGATTACACCGGCGTTATAGCTGACACCGTGAGTTGGCTTCACGGACGCCATAACGTCAGGTTCGGAACCGAAATTCGGCGTTACAACGGCAACAGCTTTGCCAATGATGCCGGTACCCTCAATTTCAGCAATATCGCGGCATTCCAGGAGGGCCTGGCTAAGGGGTTTTCAATCAATTCCAGTTCCCGCCCGGCCCGCGTTTTTGAGAATGCAATCGGCTTCTTCGGCCAGGACAGCTTCAAGGTTACGTCTTACCTGACCCTTGAACTTGGATTGCGCTGGGATTGGAACATGTCTCCAACCGAGGCCATGGATCGCACGTCGCTGTTCTTGCCCGAGAAGGACTGGTTGGTACAGGTTGGCACCAATGGCAGGAACAACATCTATAACCAGAATGCCGCCCTGTTCCAGCCGCGTGTTGGTTTTGCGTGGGATCTTTTCCACGACGGAAAGACCGTCCTGCGCGGCGGGTTCGGCATCATGTATGACCAGCCCAACCCGATCACCTTTGCGGGCAACTGGCCCTATAACCTCTCCCTGTCTTTCCTTTCGACCCCGACCCAGCAGAATACGACCTATGCAAATCTCTTCAATGATGCGAAAGGCAGCGGCTTCGGTATCGGCACCGTCGACCCCAACTACAAGGACGACCACGTTTATTCCTACAACCTCAACATCGAGCATCAGTTCACTCCGACGCTCGGCATGATGTTGGGCTACATCGGCAATCAGGGCCGCAATCTCAACACGCTGATCAACGTGAACCAGTTGGTACCGGATCCGACGAGTCCCGGTACTTATGTTCGTCCGTTCCCGACCCTTGCCGCGGATAGCCCCATACAGCCGCCCGCCGGCCTGCCTAATCTGGGCAACATCACGGAGCAGGTCAGCAATGGCTCGTCGAATTACAACGCCATGTGGATCACGGTTACGAAGCGATTGAGCCAGGGCTTGCAGTTCGGCGGCAATTACACCTGGTCACATGCGTTTGACAACACATCGCGCAACGGCTTGCTTGTCACCGACGCGCTGAACCCGGGGCTCGACTACGGTCCCTCTGACTACGATGCGCGTCACCATCTCAGTTTCAGTGCCGTGTATCAACTGCCCTTTAAAGGCAACCGCGCAACAGGTGGCTGGCAGTTGGGAAGCATTCTCACTCTTCAGAGTGGCAACCCGCTGAACGTCATTTCCGGCAACCCCGGCTTGGGCACCGGCATTGGTGGCTTCACCGGATTCACCGGAATCCGTCCTGACTTGACAGGGTCGCTGCCTTCCGTCGGCAAGCATATCGTTAACGGGCTCGTTCAGTGGTTCCCGTCCGGCATTGTCTGCGACCCGACCACCGGAACCGGATGCGGAGCAGGCGCTGCCTTCACCATCCCGGTGGAGGTCGTCAATGGCAACAACGTCTTCCACTTCGGGAGTTTGGGACGCAATGCCCTTCTTGGGCCCGGCTTTGCAAACCTCGACTTCTCAGTGACCAAGACGACGAAGATCACCGAGCGGCTAAGTAACGAGTTTCGCGTCGAGGCCTTCGATCTGTTTAACCATCCGAACTTCGGCAACCCTGGAACCACGGCGCAAGTCCCCAGTTCCTCTTTCGGTGTGATTCAGTCGACCCGTGGTCCGACCGGTGACTCCGGATCGTCGCGTCAGATCCAGTTTGCGATGAAGTTCATCTTCTAACCTTCGCAACTCCTGGCAATGACTTGGGGCCGCTTAGCCGGTGGTTAGGCGGCCCTTTTCCTGAATAGGCAGAGGTGAATCCGAGTCGTCGGGCGCGAGTCTCTCGACCGGGTAGCGAGTCCCACACAATGCGCAGGTAACCTCGACCCCGAGTGAACTCAGGCGCTTGCGGTTCTCGGGAAGGTGATGCAGCAGATTGAAGGTGAAGCAACTGGGGCATTGTGCGCCCTTCTGCACAGAAGGAGTGGATCGCTGAAATAAGTGCTGGCTGTCCGTTGCCATACGGAGAAAGATGCTTGAATCGACCAGGGCGTGGCCATGCTCCACATTGCTGAGTCCCAACCTGCCCCTCTTCGAGACCTGGGGCTCGCGCCAAGATGCGTAATGGGTCTGAGTTCGGCACCGGGAACCGGGAACTGACAACCGGGAACAAACCGTTGACTTCCGCTACTCAGGCTCGTCCAATGTTGCAGCGGGAACTTTCATCTCCCGCTACCCGTAACAATGGTTGTCGTCCCTACCATGCTCACCGTTTTCTCTTTTACGACCCAGGAGGAATTATGAGAATTAGCGCTCGGATTGTGTTCGTATCCGTGCTGCTCAGCGTTGTCGCGCTCGCGACGACCATGCCCGCAACCGCCGCGAACAAGTCCCCCAAAACCAGCGTCGCCCAGTTCCATGTTCCGGTGGAGTATTACAAACTCCCCAACGGGCTTCGCGTCATTCTCTCGCAGGACCATACAGCCCCGACGGTTACGGTCGCCGTTTACTACCGCATCGGCTTTCGTATTGAGCCGAAGAGCCGTACCGGGTTTGCCCACCTGTTCGAACACATGATGTTCCAGGGTTCGCGCAATCTCGGCAAGATGAAATTCATCAAGCTCGTGCAGCAGAACGGCGGAATCCTGAACGGCTCGACACGTTTCGATTTCACGAACTATTTTGAAGTCCTGCCCTCGAACAAGCTCCAGACTGCGCTCTGGGCCGAGTCCGACCGCATGAGCGGCCTCGCGATCAACGATGACAATCTGAAGAATCAGCAGGGCGTCGTCAGCAACGAAGTCAAGGTCAACGTGATCAACCAGCCGTACGGCGGGTTCCCGTGGCTTGACATGCCGCAGTACGCAAATACCAACTGGTATAACGCGCACAACTTCTACGGCGATCTGAAGGACATTAACGCTGCCACCCTGCAAGATGTTCAGGATTTCTTCAAGACGTACTACGCGCCGAATAATGCGGCGCTCGCCGTCGTCGGCGATTTTGACGCCGCGGAAGCGAAAGCATGGATCGCGAAGTATTTCGGCCCGATCAAGCCTGAAAAGCAGCCGGCACCGGTGGACCTCACCGAGCCGCGCCAGGAAAAAGAGAAGAAGGTGTCGAAGGTGGATCCTCTCGCGAAACGCCCTGCCTTGGCTTTCGCATACCACATGCCGCCACGCAATACCCCTGAGTATTACGCCATGGGATTGCTGGACCAGATACTGATTGAAGGCGAAGACAGCCTGCTCTACCAGGAACTCGTCAAGAAGCACGGCTACACCGGTAATGTAGGCGGCGGCATCAACATGCTGGGCAACATGTTCAACTACAACGGACCGATGCTGTTTACCGTCGACCTCTTCCACGACAACAACACCAAGCCCGAAGAGATCATGGCGGCCGTGGATGGCGTCATGGAGCAATTACGCACAAAACCGGTTGACCAGAAGACGCTGGATCGCGCATTGGTAAAGATGCGCTCGGATCTCTATGACCAGATCGACCAGTTCAGCGGTTTCGGCAAGGCCGATCTCCTCTGCAGCTTCGCCCTGTTCGACGACAATCCCGCGCGGATCAACACGCTCGAGGAGCAATTCCAGAAGGTCACCCCGGCGCTGCTGATGAAGACTGCGCAGGAGTACCTGCGGCCTACGAACCGCACCATATTGAGCGTCGAAGTGAAACCCGCCGCGCCTGCCGCGGCCGGCAATTGATCCCGGAGGATGATGATGAAGACATTCAAAATTTATCTCGCTCTGCTGCTCTTCGTCCTTGGCTGCACCATCTCCGGGCTGGCACAAAAACAGACGCCCCCGGCCGGTGGTCCACCGAAACCATTCAAAGTTCCAGCACATGAAACTTTCGCGCTTCCCAACGGAATGCAGGTCACGCTCGTTCCTTACGGCACCACGCCGAAAGTATTTGTAGCGGCTATGGTGCGCGCCGGAAACATCGACGAAGGCGCCGACCAGGTCTGGCTCGCGGATCTCACAACCAACCTGCTGAAGGAGGGCACCAAGACGCGTTCGGCGCAGGACGTCGCCGGTGAATTTGCCAGCATGGGCGGCTCACTCGAACTCGGCGCCATGGCCGACCAGACCTTCGCGCGGACCGACGTCCTCTCCGAATTCGGACCGAAGGCCGTCGCGCTCATCGCAGACGTTCTGCAGAGCCCGCTGCTGCCCGAGTCCGAACTGGCTCGCGTCAAGAACGACATGGAACGGACCCTGAGCATCGCCATGTCTCAGCCGGGCTCGATCGCGCAAAACCAGTTCGCAAAGCTGATCTATCCCAACCATCCTTACGGGCGGCTCTACCCCACCTCCGAAATGCTGTCCAAGTACACCATCGCCGATGTTCGCAAGTTCTACGGTGACAACTTCGGCGCCGCGCGCACGCACATCTACGTCGCAGGGATGTTCGATTCCGCGGCGGTGAAGAAAGCGATCACCGATGCGTTCGGGAAGTGGGCGAAGGGACCGGAGCCACTCCTGCTCGCGCCGAAGCCTGAGAGCAAGCGCGTCGTCGATGTAGTTGATCGTCCAGGCGCGGCGCAGTCCACCATCATCATGGGGCTACCGGTCACTGATCCCACCAATCCCGACTACATCCCGCTGCAGGTAATGGATTCTCTTCTCGGCGGTTCCTTCGGGTCGCGCATCACCGCTAACATCCGCGAGGCGAAGGGATACACGTACTCGCCCTACAGCATGGTGGCTTCGCATTACCACGCCGCTTATTGGGCTGAGAGTGCCGACGTTACCACGGCGGTGACGGGACCATCGCTGAAGGAGATCTTCTATGAGATTGACCGCCTGTCCAAGGAGCCGCCGAGCGCGGAGGAACTGACCGGCATCAAGAATTATCTCGCTGGGGTCTTCGTTCTTCGGAATTCCTCGCGGCGGGGCATCGTCGGCCAATTGAACTACGTCGATCTCAACGGGCTCGGCGAAGATTACCTGGCGACGTACGTACAGAAGGTGCATGCTGTTACGCCCCAGCAGGTGCAGGAAATCGCCGCGAAATACCTCGTTCCCGGCAAGATGACGATCGTAGTCGTCGGCGACAAATCCAAAATCGCTGACCAACTCACTCCCTACGAAACCGTTTCGCAGTAAATCGGAATTCGCGTGCCCCATTCAGGCCTGTTGTTGGCTTGGATGGGGCTTCTCTTCGTATTTCCCCGATCTTCTATTCTTCCGCTGGTTTCTGATATGTTGGCTCTGCAGCCTGCCTCGCCGTTTCCATGCTCGTTCTACGCGACCAACTCGACATCGCACTCGGTTCTGTTCTCGTCTTCATCGGCCTCTGCGGCTTCGCTATTGCGCTCATTCGCCGGCGGAAGGAAGACAGGATTCTCGTCTGGTTCGGGCTTTTCAGCGGAATTTACGGAACACGCATGCTCCTGCGCGCAACCCTGGGCGGCGCAGCATTATCCCCACACGTCAGGCGCATCCTCGATAACGCGAACGACACCTCTTCATATCTTGTGCTGGTCGCCGCGCTTCTCTTCTGGTGGGAACTGAGCAAAGGCAAACTCCGGCAGTTTAATGAACTCGCCATGATCCCAGCGGTGTTCATTGCAGTTGCGGGAGTTGCTGCAATCGCCCTGGGCAAATCGCCCTTGATGTTCATGAGTTGGAACAATGCTCTGGCTGTCTGCGTTGTCGTGGTTTTGCTGACGGTTTCGGCTGTTCCAGCGCTTTCCCGCCGTTACCTGGTCGTGCCCGGCAGGGTCTTGGCCTTCGGCACGCTGATCTTTGCCGCCGTGGCACTGTACATCAACGTGGATCATCTCCTCGGACGATCTCCTGTCGATGAGCTTGAACCGCCATCCTTCGCTATTTTTGTGCTGTCACTCGGCTACGTTACCGCCGAAAAAGTATTCGCGAACGAGCGACGCCTCGTATCCATCGAAAACGAACTTGAGATCGCGCGCGGAATCCAGAACTCGATCCTTCCGGCCGCAGTTCCTGAATTGGAGCGCGCCCGCATCGCTGCCGCATACAAACCCATGGCTTCCGTCGCCGGAGACTTTTATGAATTCGTAGTTGTGGATCATCACCGCGCGGGTTTCCTGGTCGCCGATGTTTCCGGTCACGGAGTTCCGGCGGCACTGATCGCTTCCATGGTGAAAGTCGCGATGCAATCGGTACTCGCGGTCGCCGATAAACCCGGGGACGTAATGCGCGGCCTCAACCGCGTACTCACCGGGCAACTGCGCGGCCAGTTCGTCACCGCGGCTTATCTCTGGATCGACACCGAGCGGAACGCAGCCCGTTACTCCGCTGCCGGGCATCCGCCACTGCTTTATTGGCACGCGGCATCGAATGAACTCAGGCAAATCGAGAGCAATGGGCTCCTGTTCGGTGTACTGCCTGACACTGAGTACCCCGAAGCCGACATCGCGCTCACCAGCGGAGATCGCCTGATCCTCTATACCGATGGCGTCATCGAGGCCGAGAACTCGGCCGGTACTGCTTTCGGGGATGCGCGACTCGAGGAGGTTCTTCGCACCACCCGGGCGCATACTGCCGTCGAAGTCTCCGATCGCCTTCTCGCCGAGGTACGCAACTGGCAGCCCCAATCCGCAACCCAGCAGGACGACATCACGCTCGTCATCATCGATGTCATCTGAGCACTTGTAGCCGTTAACTCGCCGCTCCATCTCGCCAGGTTTTTACCTTCCCATTGCAACTCTGCTGCAAGTTCCTGCGTGCCGGGATCAGGAGACTGTTCCTCCGGAAATACGACGCGGGTGCCGAATGGCAATATCGAATTCGACGCAGCGGCGATTGCAAACGGCAATCATGGGCTGGTGCAGGAACTGACCAATCAGCCTCATCCGCAACTGGTCTGGCGAATGGAAATCACGAACCAGAACTCCTGTCGTGCGACTTGGCTTCAAAGCCTTTATTCCGGTGTTCGGTGGTGAAGCGAGCGGTAAGCGCCCGGAAGAGCTAAGTAGAAATTATTTTTGCCGAAAATCCGCTTCTGGCAAGGGATTTCGGCTAATATAAATATCGCGTTCCGGGGAGTCTTTCGGGGGAGAGGCTTTCCCATACAAAACCCGCTCTTTTGGCGGGTTTTGTGTTTCGCGGATACTGCCGGGCCAACAGGAGCCTAGCACCTTAGTCCGCCGCCAGTTCGGCGCTCGATGGCGCGCTGGTTCTCCAGGAAGTCGTATCCGGCCCAGGTGAGCCGGCGGGCGAGCCAGCGGGACTGGCCGTTGTTGGCGTGCTCGACCATTTCGGCCTCGATCAGTCCGGCTTCGTTGAGCAGCATCAGGTGGTAGTTCACCTCCTGCGGCTCGCGGCCTTCCACTCCGACCGGAGTGGGTTCGAGGCTGGGCTGCTTCTCGACGACTGCCAAAATCTGCGTGCAAAGCTTCATGTCACGTTTCACGGTTTCCCTCGCTGCAGAATGCGTTCTTGAGTGCCTGTGAAGCTTTTAGCATTGCTCGACTGGGGACTCAATGAATGAGTGATGGCTTGGCATTACGTCGGTGACTTGCTTCCTGAATTCGAATTACCCACCCCCGGTTTTGCTCTTTTTTGTTTTCAATATTTTGCGGAAATTTTCGCCGTAAGCTGCTGAGCCGGAAGGTCTTAAATCTAAAAACATCCTGAGAGCGTTTGTTTTCAGGATTTTGCGCGCGAAAAATGTGATTTCCACTGCGAGTTATCGGACGTAAAAGACCGGGTTCTCCGTTCTCAGTTCTCAGTTCTCAGTTAAAAACCAAAACCAAAATCAACGACGCGAGCGAGTCCGTGCGACGACTGGTTGTAGCCCAGGATTTCAATCCTGGGAAGTGGAAGGCGCACATCTTCCTCCAGTTCTCAGTTCGCGGTTCTCAGTTCTCAGTTGGTTGTTCGTGGTTCGTTCTTCGTTCTTCGTTAGAGCGAACCCACACGAAAAATGCTGGAACGACTTGGCCGTGGTGAGTGCAATACCAAAAGGAACCAAGCCAGGAGCTGACATCGACGGTGCGCGGGTTGAGAAAGATCGACTACCCCACTCAAGCCAAAGGAGGGCTTGAATGGGGCACCCAAACGAATGGGATACCAAATAGCGACGGCGCCCACTAGGGGCGCCGCTTGATGGACTCTGTCCGAATACATTATATCAAATCAAGGGATGAGTTCTGAGGTTTTGGTTGGAACTATATTCCGAGTGCGCTGAATATTTTATGGGGGATTGTGATGTGGGTCGCTTGACAGGGCGAATCAGGGAACGGCCCCACATCTGCGAAGAAACGCTGCAGAGATGGGGCACAGACAAAGCGTTAGGTCATTGCAGAGGGCTTGAATAATGCGCTAATGCCGCTGCTTTGCACTGGGCTTTTTGTTCAGGACTGCACCAGTTCAACTGTGCCAGGAAAGCTGCGTATCCCAAGTTCTGACGAGCAAATGGGTCTTTAGTTTTGTCCGCCTCTTGCTTGAGTAAAGCAACTCCAGTGGGGGCGTTGTCCTTATAGAAATTCATCCACACTGCAACTGCGCTTTCCCTCGCTTCTCTGGAAGCCGATGTGCTCTTAATAAGCTCCAGAACCGCTGGAAGTGCTCTATTGCCAAACTTCTCAAGTGCAAGTTCTGCTGGGAAGGTGGGACCGAATCCGTGCTTGCGAGCTTCGAGATTCCGCTTGCCCAGAGGTCCAGCGGGGTACTGAAAACCGAGGAACTTTACTAACACGGGAATTGCTGACTCATCGTGCTGCTCACCGAGTTTGTTAATCGCCGCAGCCACACAATTACCGTCTTCCTGTCCCGGCTTGGCTTTGGTGAGATATGAAACTGAGTCCGCAGAAGACCCCTGCATTTTTTCGCAGTTTTGACCCAGCGCAAGGGCAGTAAAAGAGAGAAGGATTCCGGAAATAATTAGAAGGACTCGTCGTGTCATTGTGCTGTGTCCTTTCCAGTTTCACTTGCCGCTTTGCATCTGGCCTTATCGTCAGGAGGACAGTACTTCACTGCGTCGGCAAGTGCTTCTCTGAGACGTTGCTTAGCTCTTTCTGTTGGAGCTTTTTCTACCTCTTGTGCCAACATTGCGACCGCCTTGGGTAGATCGCCTAATTCGCCCCAATACACTTGTATCCAGACAACCATGGCATTGTGCCTTGCCAGCTCGGACGCGGAATCAGACTGCATGACGGTCAACACAGCTGGTAGTGCCTTCTGGCGAAGCGATGTCAACGCATCTACCGCCGGGTAGGGACCTTCTGGATGTGATTCTCCTACTTTTTCCCAGTGGTTCAGAGGTCGTTGAAAATCTAAGAACTTGACTAGGGTGCCTATCGCTGGCTCCCAGCGCATCCTATCGAGTCCTCGGAGAGCAAAGTAAATGCATTCCCTGCTTTGGTCGTCTCGCGTTACTCGATTCAAGTAAGAAAGCCATTCGTCGGGAGTAGCACTATCTAGCTGTTTGCATTGTTGCGCCCGAGACAGAGGAGCGCAAACCAGAAACAGTGAGTACACCAAAACTGCGCAAATGATTTTGATCATAACGCTCTTCCTCAATGAACTAGGTCTGAACTCACGTTAGTTCTCCCGAGCCAAAACTCGTTGTCACCGGGTACAGTAGTGTCCCATTGAGGGGGAGCCGCGAGATTCGGCGCAAAGCTGCACGACCCTCTGACATAGAAATAGTACATTGGAGAGACCCGAGTACCATAAGGGCCGCCATGATCTAGCGTCTCATCGTTGTTCGGTATACCACTGGTATTTGGAATTTCCGCCCACACTACAAAATTCTGCCTAGATCGCTTAATGATTGGACCAAACAGCGAAATAGGACCCGGTGCATCCAAGTCATACACGACACCCTGCGAGCCTCCGGAGTACGGGTCATCATCGCGGAAGGCATTAAGAGAAGTATCACCACTATTACTCCTCAGTGATTGGTTCTGTGGCAGACCATCAACCCACAACGCCCCATCCAGGTAACGCCTGCGGATTTTTATCTTGCCTTGATATGACGAAGAACTCAGCTTCCCCACTGCTTCAATTCCATTCAAACAGCCTGCTATTTGAGTACCTCGAGTAAATATAAATTTCCCCAATTGCGTAGTGCCAAAATCTGTCAGGTATGTACCTATAGCGAAATCATCATTCGAGGCGTTGAGAGAACTGCCGCTTCTGAGCGTAATCTTCACAGAAACGGTCTTACGTACATGATTAACCCGCAATTGGGAGTCTGTTGCCACGATGCGAGACTGTGAGTCCTGCCCTGCGATCATCGAGACTCCCACGCCTGTGGACCAGTCGTTTTGGATTGGATTATCGTCGTAGGTCGAACAGTCAGCACTCGAGCACTGAATATAGTGAAGGTCCGCCTCACCGTATGCATTTGAGCCAGCAGCGAGGATAGCTTGATTGTCATCCGGTACTGTGAGTGACAGACTCTCCAACGAGGTTGAACTAACCCGCTGAGTTGTGTACGCACCGCAAGATGAATTCGTGCATTGAATATAGTCAACCCATCTGCTCGGATTACCCGACATATCGCTGACAGCAAAGGACCCGATTCGACCAAAACCGTCCGGTCCCATCGCAATATCCACAATCCCATAAGCCAAATCGGCGGTTCCCAACGTGGTGTCGCTGCCATCGGAGTAATAATGAAGTGAATTCGGGACAACCCAGTATTGACCACCGTAGTTCCAGACTCCCTCAATGACATAAGCGAATGCGGGACTCCCGCCAGAACCCATCGTGATTGTTCCAGCCATAGAAGATGAGCAGTGAACGGGGGTAATTTGTGTCAAGCTACAACCACCACCTTGCGAACAGGACGCCAACCCCACTCCTTGGTAAGTCTGGAAAGGATAATAGTCACAATAGTCTCTGCCGTAGTCATACAGGATGTTCGAAGTGCCATCACTCCCGACAGCGATGGACAACATCTGATTATTACTGGCGCCGTCGACGGTCGTGTTTGTGTAAGACGTGCAGTCGTCATCTGCGCATTGGATCAGTCCCACAGTTGAATCAGCACCCGCTGGGGGCTCGTTTCCAAAATTCTTATATGCGATACGAGCAAAGCCATCGGGGCCGAGAGCAATCGCATAGGCATCGGTCCACTGCCCTATGGTGAATTTGGCGGTGTGGAACGTGGTGCAATCGGCATCGAGGCAGCGAACGTACGCAATTTGATCATCGTAGCCAGAAGAAGTGCTGTCTCCAGTCACGAACCTCGTGAATCCGTCGATTCCAACAGCCATCTTCTTTTGGATATAAGAGTCTGTTCCAGTCGATGCAATCGGCTGGTAAACAGGGGTAATGACAGTGTCATCCTGCAACTGGTTAGGATTAAACCCCATCCCGTTGCTCTGAACCCCATTTACGTTGATGAGAATATCTCCAGCAGTCGCCCCCGCCGGGACGGCGGCGGTTACAGCCGTATCACTCCAGCTTAGAGTGTTGGCGGTCATACTATTAAATGTGACAGAACTCGATCCCTTAGTTGCTCCAAAGTTGAGTCCAATGATTGTTACTGGAGTCCCCTTACCGCCAAAATCAGGAGAAATGCTGGCGATATAAGGTGCGGAGTCCGACATCACTGTGAAAGAAATGCCGTTACTATTTTGCCCGTTTACTGTGATGACGATATTTCCTGTCGTCGCTCCGCTCGGAACACCTACTGTGATAGAGGTATCCTCCCAATCTGTAATGGGAGCTGAAGTCCCATTGAATGTGACGGTGCTTGATCCTTGCGTGGCTCCGAAGTTTGTTCCCGTAATCAAAACGCCATCGTTCACGCGAGCCATTGTCGGACTCACCGTTGAGATATTCGGAGCTACCTGAGTTACCGTGAATGCAATCCCATTGCTCTGAACACCGCCGACCGTCACCACAACGTTTCCTGCGGTCGCTCCCGTTGGGACAGGAGTCGTGATGCTGTTATCGCCCCAGGACGTGGGTATTGCGAGGGTTCCGTTGAACGATACTGTGCTGCTTCCTTGGGCTACACCGAAGCTAGTACCCATTATGGTCACGGGTGTGCCCACTGTTCCCGAAATAGGTGAAAGGCTCCCGATGTAAGGTGTCACCGTGAATTGAACGCCATTACTCTGCGCCCCATAAGCGGTGACGACAACATTGCCAGTAGTTGCCCCCGCTGGAACAGCTACCCCGATGCTGCTGTCACTCCAAGAGGTTGGCGTGGCCGCCATTCCGTTGAACGTTATCGAACCCGGCGTTCCTCCGAAGTTCGCTCCCGAAACCGTCAGGGGTGTGCCCACCGGACCTGATGTGAGTGACAGTCCAGTAATGGAAGGCCCGGGCAGGAGCGTGAATTGTGTGCTGTTGCTTGCTGTTCCGTTTACTGTGACCACCACTGAGGAGCCCGGCTGTTGCGGGACGACCACGACGATACTTCCCGAAGCCCAACTGTTTACGGTGGCACCCGCACTGCCGAACGCAACCGTACTTGCGTTGCGCACAGGTCCAAAACCGGACCCACTGATCGTCAAAGCATCTCCCGTGTGCCCAGAGGATGGTGAGAGGCTAGTGATGTGGGGTACAACCGTGAAATTCAGGCCATTGCTGGCGGTACCGCTGACTGTCACCTTTACCAAGCCAGTGGTGGCATCAGGTGGAACAGTCGTGACAATCTTGGTTTTATTCCAACTGGTCGGAATTGCGGCAACGCCGTTAAAAGTCACCGTGCTTGAGCCCTGCGAATTTCCGAAATTGGAACCATTGATCGTGACCGAGGTTCCAACGGTGCCCGAAGTCACCGATAGGCTGCTTATAGTGGGTACTGCGGCGAAAAGGGTTCCTGTGAGCGATATGAGGAGAATGCCCAGAAGAGAAAAGCGGGATATTTGCCACATCGAATTACTCCGTCTCGAAAAAGTCGCAGCCTTTTTGGGAATCAGAGATTGTTAAACGGTGGCCACTTTAGTAGAACTCCGGAAAGTTCAAACGAGATTATTTTTTTGTTCCGAAAATGGAACATAAGAGATCTAAATTGTCCTTGGGGGGACCGCCCCTGCCGCAGCAAAGCCGGGACGAGGCAGCGATGAATTCCATGGTGAGAATGTGTGTTCCTGAAGCAATCGTCACTTGTATTTCGGCGACTCGTTCATGAAGCGTTTGGCTGATTTGTGGATGGCCTTCCAGCGGCGCCTTTCGGCGAGGTCGGCCATGGGATCGTCGCGACGGTCGAGGAAAGCGATTTCCCGCTGGAGTTTGTGAAGGCTCGACAATCTTTCGGCGCTGAGAGTGCCGGCAGTAACGGCTTCCAGCACTGCGCAGCCGGGCTCGGATTCGTGACGGCAGTCGCGGTAGCGGCAGTTGCGAGCCAGGGTCTCGATTTCGTCGAAGGTCGTCTGCAGACCCTCGCTGTCGTCCCACAGTTGGAGTTCGCGCATTCCTGGCGTGTCGATGACCATTCCGCCTCCGGCACAGAACAGGAGTTCACGGCGCGTGGTGGTGTGACGACCGCGGCCATCCGGGAGCACGGGCTGCGTGGTCTGCAAATCGTTTCCGAGAAGTCGATTGATGAGAGTCGATTTGCCGACGCCGGAGGAGCCGAGAAGAGCGATGGTCTGTCCGGGCAGGCAGTATCGAGCGAGTTCCCCCAGGCCATCTCCACGCAAAGCGCTGACGACGTGGATGGCGACGCCGGCCGCGACCTGCTCGACGGCGCGGACGCGTGAAGCGGGATCGTCGCAGAGATCGACCTTGTTCAGGATGACGACGGGAGTCGAGCCGCTGTCCCACGCTGCGGTGAGGTAGCGCTCGATGCGGCGCGGGCTGAAGTCATTGTCGAGGCCGGAGACGAGGAATGCGTAGTCGAGGTTGGCGGCGAGCACCTGCTCGTGCTGGCCTTTTCCGGCGGCGCGACGGGAGAAGCGAGTGAGTCGCGGCAGGACGGCGAGGACCTGCGCCGCGCCCTGGTCGGGCGGAACGCGCAGGGCGACCCAGTCGCCGGTGACGGGCAGTTCGTGCGCCGCGGAGTGGTAGCGCAGGCGTCCGGAGAGTTGGGCGCGGATCTCTCCGGCCTCGGTGGCGACGGTGTAGATGTGGTTGAACTGTTGAACGACGCGGCCGGGAACGAGTCCGGCGGAAGCGTGAGCGGCGAAGGCGGCTGCGAACCTTGGGCTCCAGCCCAGCAGAGAAAGCTGCATCTCTAATCTCCCTTAAGTTAGGGTCTCGATCATGCGCGCGCAGTAGTTCCCAGGAAGGTGATGGCGCGCAATGGGAGCGAATTAGAGAAGGACAGTCATCAAGAATGGAGTTTAGGGCGGTCGAACGGCCGTGTCAAACGGGATCTGACGTGTGGAGCCGTGTGCCGCAGCCCGCGGCGCGCGGGACAATTCCGCGAGACTGACATGGCGCGAAGGCGCTCGCAACCGTGCTTGCATCCTGGCGCAAGGCCGAAGGGATGGCAGGGCTCTGGATGGTAATCGATGGTCGGGGCCGTTTCGAGAATCCAGAGCAATGACTCAAGATCAGAAATTTTCCAACATCGAATTCCAAAGTACTCTTGCAACCTGCTCAAAACAGTGGCTTACTTGCTGATGTCTTAAGTCGTCAAAATTCATTCTTTCGTCTTTGAAACGGGACGAAGCCACGTCACTCGGGGGAGGACCGTGATGCTTCGATCATTTTGCCGTGTCGGTGTGTGTTGTGTTTTCAGCATTCTGTTCTGTATAGAGGATTCTGCTTCTCAGCAATTGGCCGATCACGCATTCTCAACTGTTGCCGCGGCGACTTCCTCGCCAGCACCTGCGGATGGCTCTGTAATCACACCAAGGTTCAAGCTTCCAGTTTTTGCTGGCCTCTATGCGCCAGACGGTACCTTTAGAAAAGCGCGAAGGACTCTCGGACGCAACAGCGGCGCGTCCCCTGGGTTCATTTCACCGTATGCCTCGAACAAGCGACCTGCTCCGGAATTCATGGATCTGCACTCGATCGAGGATGTCGTCGAAAACTTCGAGCCGCCCGGACATGCCAGTCGACGCTTAAGAGCACACACCTTCTTCGGCAATCTCAGGGACGACCTCGTTACCCTCGCTTATGGCCGTGAGTGGGTTCTGAGATCGCCCACGATGGTGACAACGGACTCGCGGGGCAGGCTCATCATTGCCGATCCGCAGCAACATGCGGTCCACGTGCTGGAACCGAAGGGGCGTAGCTCGTTTCGGATCGCCGGCGGTCCGCAACTTCGTCTCCGCGCTCCCTCGAGCGTGGCGGTGGACGCTGAGGATAATATTTACGTCGCCGACAGCCAGAAGGGTCTAGTGCTGGTATTCGATCCGCAGGGTTACTACGTGCGCAGTATTGGCATGATTGCCGACGAGAGCATGTTTCAGTATCCGGAAGCTATCGCGGTCGACCGGAAACTCAAACGTATTTATGTGCTCGACGCACCCATGCACGAACTCGTCATTCTTGATCTGTCCGGTCGCCTGATTCGACGCATCGGCGGACTCCGTGACAAAAACAGCCGGTTCGTCAACCCACTTCAGATCGCAGTTGGCGAAAATCGTTTTTTTGTGCTCGAAAATTCTGGGTCGCGCATTCTGGTGTTCAGTCCTGACGGCGATGTCCTCGGCGGTTTCCCCATTCCCAACCAGGAAAATTCGCCGCAGGTGCACGCCACTGCGATCGCATTGGACGCTGCCGGCAACATCTACCTCAGCAATCCTGTTGGCTCTCGGGTAGAGATACTGACATCGGACGGAAAGCCCCTGGGAATTCTTGGGCAGGCAGGTATCAACGCAGGAGATTTCAGCAGTCCAGCCGGCCTATGCATCGATTCGGCCGGGCGCTTGTACGTCGCCGATACGCTGAATCGGCGTGTGCAGATGTTCAAGTTGAGTTCTCTGGAGTCCGGTTCGTAGGCTCCAGAGCCGCTCCCCGAACAGGTGTAACGCGGACATCCTCCCCCTGCAGCGTGAAACGACCCTCCCGCTGAGTCGAATGCCCCGTCATTCTGCACAATCGATTTCCATTTTTCTTTGTCTTTCATTGTAAGTTGTCTATTTCGATAGAGTTATCAAACCGATCCTTGATTGGGCTTTGGTAGCTGGAATGCTTCTTTCCTTTGCTGCAGCAGTGCGACCAGATGACGGCAGGGAGTCGTAAGAGGCAATGGCCAGAGACATTGACAGTTCAAACACCGGTTGGGGCCCGGCACAGGCGTATGGATTGGCAGCGATCTGCCTCCTGGCAGGCCTTCCCCTCGGATACATGATTCGCGGGTCAAAGCCCCCTTCTGTTGCCGCAGCCCCCATTGTTCAACCGGCACAAGCCGTACCCGACCGGGCTATGCCTACCCTTGAGCAGATGAAGCATATGGCGGACAAACAGGCTGAACCGCTTGTCGCCAAGCTGAAACAGAAGCCCAACGACTCTCAACTGCTCATCCAGACAGGCAGCATCTACATGAGAACTCACCAGTTCGAAGAAGCTGCCGGATACTTCAGGAAGGCCCTCGAATTTGACCCTAAGAACTATGTCGTGCGCGCCAATCTAGCCTCTTGCCTGTTTTACGGTGGCGATCCCGACGGCGCTCTGGCGGAACTTCAGCAGAACCTGAAATACGATCCGAAACACGCGGGCACGCTCCTGAACATCGGCATCATCAAGTGGAAAGGGAAGGATGATGTTGCCGGGGCCCTGGCCGCGTGGGAGGAACTCCTCAAACTGAACCCGAATTTCGAGCACAAAGATCAGGTCACTCACCTCATTGAGGCAGCCAAACAGCAATTGGCCGCGAAATAAGACCAAGCCACCCCATTGGTCCGCATTCCCCAGAGGATGGGGGACTTTCGGCTGCTCTGATGGCCGAAATGCACCATTTCAGGGACAAATCTTTAGTGGGGGATTTGGCTAATTCCCATTTGCGGCACTGTTTCAAATCCCCCACCATTGTGACGCTTCTCTCTTTGTCCATTATGTGACTGTCCCGAGCTTTATCCAATGAAATCAAATACTTAGCTGGATTTATAAAGCTTGCCTTTTGAAGGGCCATGCGAATGCATTTACCTGTGGGTTCTGGCACTTTGGTGTTGAGGAGCATTTGCAGTGAAGGTCTTGCATTCATTGGTCTTTGTGGCGGTTATCTTCGGGAGTGTTCTGCTTTTTGCTGGGAAGCATCCTGTTCCTCTCGATAAGAATACCGATTCCGCGAAATGCATAGAGTGCCACGCCGACAAAGCCAAAGCGGCATTCGTGCACTCCGCCGTACAGACCGGTTGTACCAGCTGTCATGAGATCCGCGTTAACCGCGATGTAACCCGTATCAAACTAACGACCACGACTCCGCAGGCGCTCTGTTTTTCGTGCCACGCAGACAAGAACCCCACCGAATTGAAGGGGCGCATCCATCCTCCGGCCGTCCGCGACTGCCTCAAGTGTCACGATCCACACACATCCGCAAACAAGAACCAGTTACTCAAACTAACTTCTGGGGATAAGCAGGCGAATCTGTGCCTCGCGTGTCACACCCAGGGCGAGAACGTCCCGGAAAAGGGTAGCCGCCACGCTGCACTCGACAGCGGATGCGAAACCTGCCACGTTATTCACAAAACAGGTGAAGCGGGCAAGCAGGAATTTGATTACCACCTCACAAAAGCCACTCCGGCCCTCTGCCTCGACTGTCATGACGTAAGCGATTCCAACCTCGTGAAGGCGCACCAGGGGCAGCCGTTCGGAACCGCAAACTGCATTCAGTGTCATAACCCGCACCAGTCGGATCGCCCGAAGCTGATGCAGAAGTTCACACACCAGCCGTTTGCGGACAAGTCGTGCGACACGTGCCACTCGCCGGCGAAGGACGGAAAAGTGGTACTGACGGCCGAGGACGCGAAGTCCATCTGCTTAACCTGCCACAGCGATAAGCAGGAACAGATTGAAAAAGCGAAGGTGCAGCATCCGGGAGCGCTGGGCGAGTGCACTGCGTGTCACAACCCGCACGCCGGTAAGACTCCGGGCTTCCTGCAGCCGGATCCGGTGAATGCTTGTCTCGCATGCCACGCTGACCAGGCGGAACAGCACAAGAAGAAATATCTGCACCAGCCCGCGTTCGAACAGGGATGCGCAACCTGTCACACACCGCACGGCGGAGACAATGCGCACCTGCTGCGGGCAGCAACGCCGAACGCGCTGTGCCTTGAATGCCACGGTCCCGATGCAAAACCGATGCGCATCGAGAATGAACACCTGGTGACGATTTTCAACGGTCAGGTTAAGTTGCCGGACGATTACTTCACAAAGGTAGCGCGGCTACCTCTCAGGTACGGAGTGGGCCATCCGGTGGACCGTCACCCCGTAGTTGACCAGATGGACCCGAACGATGTGTCCAAAGTTCGAGTTCCAATCAATTGCCTAACCTGCCATCAGCCGCATTCCTCAGCACAACCTGGGCTGCTTGTGAAAGACCAGGCCAACAATATGGCGTTCTGTGCGAGCTGCCATAAAAACCTGGGGGGGCAGTAATGGGAGACTTGACGATGTCCAGCAGTGTGCAGAAGGTCGGGCGTTTCATTGCAATCCTGGCGGCGGTCATATCGATATTCGTTCTCCTCTTAGCGACACCGCCCCAGCTTTACGGCGAAAAGAAAGACAAGAAAGACAAAAAGAAACAAAAACAACAGGCCGCCGAACAGCACAAGACCTTCCTTGACGTGCTGGACTATTCGAAGATCGTCTGGCCAAATCCACCGGCGATAACCCGTGTCCGTTACATCAACTATTTCTCCGGCGAGAGATTCAAAGAGACGACACAAAATAAGCCGGCGCAAAAGGCATCGTGGATGGACCGACTGGCAGGGATATCGGTCGGCAACACATCTGCAGCGGAAAAACCTCGTTTCCAGTTAATCATGCCGTACGGAATGGCGGTTGATTCGAAGAACCGCCTGTACATAGCGGACCGGAAGGTGTCGGCCATTTTCGTCGTCAACCCTGAAACCGGCGAGTTCGAGATGATCAAGAACGGGGTTCACGCGCGATTTGGAACGATCATCGGACTGGCGATTGATGACTCAGACCGGTTGTTTGTTTCTGACAGTACCAATCATCGCATTATCGTTTTCACCCCAGACTTCAAGGTTGAAGGCAGTTTCAGCAGTGGCCTGGCAGATCCAGGCGGTTTGGCGATAGACAACGAGAATCGGTTTCTCTATGTTCCCGACGCGGAACTGGACCAGGTTTTCGTTTTCGACGCCGATCCTCCTTACAAGCTGATTCGCAAGATAGGGACAGGCGGAAAGCAGCACACGCTGACAACCCCAGGGGACTTTGCCAAGCCAAGCAATGTGGCCGTCGACAGCGACGGGAACCTTTACGTTTCCGACACTCTGAACGACCGGGTCGAAATCTTTGATGCTGACGGCAACTTCATCCGAACCTGGGGCAAGCCGGGTGACGGTCCCGGATATTTCGCGCGCCCCAAGGGAATCGCCATCGATAGCGATGGACACGTCTGGGTAGCCGACGGGGTCCAAGATCGTCTCCAGGTCTTCACCCAGCAAGGACGCTTGTTGCTTTACATGGGCGGCAATGGCCTGTTGCCCGGTCAGTTCAGCGCGCTGGCGGGCCTGGCGATCGACAAGAACAATCGAGTTTTTACGTCCGAGCAGTATCCCGGGCGAGTGCAGATTTTCCGATACACGACGGACGAGGAAGCAAGGGCCGAAAAGCTACGCAGGGATGGCGAAGAGCAGAGTAAACCCCTGCAGAAGGCCGCAAGCCCTAAGGCAAATCCGGAGACAGGACATGGAACTCCGGCGGTGGCATCGCCGCAACCGAGGGAACCGTAGTGGATAGATTTTGGCTGGTTGATGTCAGTCAAAGCGGGGTCCAGACACCTCAGGGCTTCGAGTAGTTGGCAAGAAACATCAGGAGGATTAATACAGTGAAGAAACTGACAATCGTTGCGCTCTGCATTTTGCTTTTCGCAGGTCTCGCGGTTGCGCAAACTTATACATCGGGCACTGGTATCGTCGGGGTGGATAAACTCGGCGCGCACCAGAACGGCGGTCGCGGTTGCGTTGGCTGCCATGCCCCCCACAGCGGTGCTCGTGGCAATGGCGGAAACGCTGCTGCAACAGGCGGTGCCGTAACCGACCCCAACACCGGTGACCTCGCTCTCTGGGGTGAGGACCTCGGTCCCCTTTACACCAAGACCTTTAACTTTGGCGCAGAGGGTGCTTATGACATCACGTTGCCTGGGAGCATGTTGACGACCGATCCGGAGCAGGAAGCCGTGATCACCGGCGTCATGATGTGCCTGAGTTGCCACGACGGCAACATCGCAAAAGGCGCGATGATGACCAACCAGTCGTACGAGCAGTCAACGGGATTACTGCCTGCCACCTATGGCAGCCTGCCGATTCCGACGCTGCTTGGCGCCGACGGAACCGCAGCCGGCAACTACAACAACGACCACCCAATCGGCCCGAAGGCAACCCTCGGCGCAGTAGGAGTGGCGAGCCACCTCACGCTCTTTGCGGCATCCACCGGAACCTGCAGCAGCCACGGCACGAATGTTGACTGCCTGCAGCCGAAGGATGGCGATACAGCGTTCCTGGCTTTCTATGCCCACTACGGTGCGTTCAACATCACGCAGTCGACCACGAAGTACCCATCGGGCGGCCGCACCACCGGGGTTGTGATCCCGACCGGCGCAGCGGATGCCACGACTGCCTATCTCGTTTGCACCACCTGCCACACTCCGCACTCGATGTATCCGTTCAGCGGAACGGCAGCGGGCGTAAAGGGTACGTATCCGACTTACTTCTTCATTACGGCTCCGTATAACCCGGGTGCTCCGGTCACGAATCCGACCACGGCTTCGTCCGCCACCCAGTTCTGCCGCCAGTGCCATTTCACCGGCGCGGGTGGTTCGAACGAAGGGTCCGGAATCATGACGGTGACCACGCAGTTCTAGTTGGTCTCGGCTTGGGGGAGGAGAGGTTCCCTCCCCCAAGGATTTTGACACGACTTTCAGTCAGTTAAGAGGAACGATGTACAAACACTGCGCACTTACCCTATTAATCCTGAACTCGTTGTTTGCCTCGGCACAGGTTGCTTCGCACGCCCCCACAAACCTCAAGCCAAATGCTTCTGCTGCTCCCATGGCCGAGATGACCTTGAGCGCTGCCGGGAAACCAGTCGTAAGCGTCAACGGCACATTGCTGACGGATCGTGACCTGGTCCGCGAAATGTTCGCGATGTTCCCATACGCGCAACAGCACAATGGAAAGATTCCAAAGAACCTGGAGCCCGAGATTCGGCAGGGCGCACTGCAGATGATCGTTTTCGAAGAGTTGCTCTACCAGGAAGCGAAGGGGCGCAAGATGGTTATTCCTGCGGAGCGTCTTAGAAAAGCGGAGCGAGAATTCCGAAAGACGTTCGCAGACGAATCGGCCTACAAAGCATTTTTGAAAGAAGAAGCGCACGGTTCGGTGGCGGAATTGCGCGAGAAGATTCGCCGCTCGTTCCTGATCGACGCAATCATGAAAGCGGAGATCACCAACAAGGCAAAGGTGACCCCGGTACAGGTCAAGGCCTACTACGACAAGAATCCGCTTCTTTTTCAGCGAGCCGAGACCATTCACTTTCAGAGCATCTCGATCCTTCCGCCCAACGAAAGCCCGGCGACGCTGAAAGAAGCGCGAAAGAGAGCGGATGAAGCAGTAAAGCAGGCGAAATTGGCCAAGACCTACCGGGATTTCGGATTACTGGCCGAAAAGATTTCCGAGGACGACTACCGGGTCAACATGGGCGATCACAAGAAAGTTCCGGCAAGCCAACTGCCTCCACCGGTCGTAAAGGTCGTGGCGGCCATGAAACCCGGAGACGTCAGCGACCTCATCCAGCTTGGAAACGCATTCACGATCGTCAGGCTGGAAGAACACATTCCATCGGGAACGGTTCCGTTCGCGGAGGTGAAAGACAAGCTGAAAGCGAGCATGGAGAACGAAAAGCTCGAACAACTTCGATCAGCGTTAGGCAAGAAACTACGAAGCAAGGCGAAGATCCAGATCTTGTAGCGGGAAATCCTCATGAGTCGACGTCGAAAATCGCAACTGGCTAGCCTGGCTCTTCTGCTGGTACTCGTGATCGTTCCGGGCGTGCCTGCTTTTGCGCAACTTGAAGTTGGAGAAAACACGAAGATCAATCTTTCGGGAAATGTCGGATTCGGCTACGCGGGTGTTTCAGGGGGCGATATAGGGTCGAGTCATTCCACGAGTTTTGCGGGAACGGGTACCCTCACCGGGTACTACTATCACCCGAACTTTCTTTCCTTCACGTTGATGCCGTACTACAACCGCGCGCAGACCAATAGCGACATGCAGTCGATTGCGAATGCCTCCGGGTTTTCGAGTTCTGCGAGTTTTTTCACTGGTAGCCATTTCCCGGGTACGGTCTTCTATTCCAAGGACATCAGCAGCAACGGGAACTATGGCTTGCCGGGTTTTGGCTCGCTCAGCAGTGATGGTTCGTCGCAGGGATATGGGATCACCTGGAGCGCTCTGTTTTCAGACTTGCCAACACTGACCGCCAGTTATTCTTCGCGTTCGAACCAGCAGTCCATCATTGGAGCACCCGGCGAATCGAAATCCCTGAACCGGGATTTCGATCTCAATTCTTCCTACACCCGCTGGGGCTTCCTGATGGGCGCTTACTTCGCGCACCTGAATACGACCGCCAGTTTCCCCGATTTTCTAGGCGGCGCCAGTTACGACAAGGTCGGAACCAATACCTACGGCGTGACCGCGACTCGCAACATACCGCTGTCGGGGTCTTTCTGGTCATCGTTTACCCACACGAATTACACCGACGGTATGCACAGGTCCGGAACGACAAGCAGCAATACCGCGTCCGTCGGTGGATCCATCACGCCGTGGAGCAGGTTCACCTTTTCGAGTGATCTCCGATACAACGGCAACCTTCTCGAATATGTGGCACGCGATGTTGTTAACCCCGATAATGGCGCTCCCATTGTCATGCACTCACAGGATGCGAAGTCGCTTGTGTCCACCAACATGGGGTACTTCAGAGTAACCAACCAGATTTCATTGGTCGGGAACCTCACACACCGTGAACAGTGGTACGACAACCGGCAGTACGCGGATACGCAGTATGGGGGGACAGTCAACCTGCGATACGCTCGTCCGCTATTCGGAACATTGCGATTCAGCTTCAGCCTGGTCGATACAGCCAACAAAGAAGGCAACAGCAGTCTTGGATTTGTGGGCAACGTAGGCATGACCCGCAAGTTCGGTCATTGGGACACAGCCGCCGATTTCTCCTACTCGCAAAATGTGCAAACGCTGGTTGCGATGTACTCGACGAGCAATTACAGCTATGGCGGGTATGTCCGCCGCAAACTCTCACCGGACAGCTACTGGAATGCTTCGGCCCGTATCTCTCACAGTGCGCTAACGCAGCGCGAAGGCGAAGGCAACAGATCCGAAACGTTCTCTAGCGGCATCGGCTGGCACCGGTACAGCGTGTCGGGAGCGTACTCGCAGGCACATGGCACCGCGGTTCTGACGTACTCCGGAGACCTTGTTCCAACCCCGATCGGTGGAGTGTTTACCAACGATATCGTCACGGTCGACGGGCGCAGCTATACGATCAGCGGGAGCGCATACCCCGTGTCGAGAATGACTCTGACCGGGTACTACTCCAAGGTGAAGAGCAACACGTCGTCACTGCTGAACCTTGTAAATTCGATGAACAACGGCGACCGTTATGCCGCCCGGATAGAGTACCGGGTTCGAAAAATGTCGCTGATCGGAAACTACAACCGAACAACACAGGTGATTACCGCTGCGAACCCCAACGGAGTCACAGTCAATTCGTATTCATTCACGGTCTCGCGATGGTTCAACGTATTTTGATTGGCTTACTGAATTCGAAGACTCGAAACGCAGCGCTGGCCGTTGTGCTAGTCGTGCTTGCGCAGGCGCCCTGTTTAGCGGGCCGTCGTGAAAAGCCCAAGGCCGCGCCGCGCCCGCCCGATCTGTTGCTGGAGGGCGGCCGGAAACTGAGTTTTCAGAGCACCTTCAGTTCGGAGCGCGACGTCCGCTCCAAGCCTGGTTTCTGGACCAAACTGGTGGATGTGATTGCCGGTGAACCGGATTTCAAGAGGATGCTGAGGCCATACAGCATAGCAGTCGATTCGCGGGGACGCATGATCGTCACGGACCCGGGCATCGGAGGAGTTCACCTGCTGGATCCCGCACAGCACAAGTACAAACTGCTCGAGCGCAAGGGAAAGGGCAAGGACAGCATGCTCGAGCCGCAGTGCGTAGCTGTCGATGGCAAAGACAACATTTACGTCACCGACTCCAAGGCCGGCAAGATTTTCGTCTTCGATGCCAACGGGAAGTATCGGCGAGTGCTAGGCAGCATTAAGGGCGAGGGATTCTTCAAGCGTCCCACCGGAATCGCGGTAGATAACGAAACTGAGCAGATTTACGTCACCGATACGCTCCGGGATCGCGTATTCGTGATGGACCCGACCGGGCAGGTCTTGCGGACGATCGGGAAGCGCGGCCCCGGCAATGGCGAATTCAATTTTCCAACCGAGGTGTTGATCCGGAACGGAATGATCGCAGTCGTGGACGCGATGAACTTCCGTGTGCAGATTTTCGATCGCAGTGGCAATTTCCAAAGCGCGATCGGATCGATAGGCGATTCAGAAGGGACGATCTTTCGTCCCAAGGGCATAGCAATCGATTCAGAAGATCACATTTACCTGGTCGAAGGACTCAGGGGTAATGTTCAGGTTTTTGATCGGCAGGGTGTGCTGCTTTATGACTTCGGTGGCAAGGGCACGCAGTTGGGGCGGTTCCAACTGCCCGCCGGCTTGTTTATTGACGGCAGCGACCGAGTCTATGTGGTGGATTCGTATAACCGCCGAATCCAGGTGTTCCAGTACTCTGGACCCCGGACAAGGGCGGAGGGAGCGCGGAAGTGAAGGGCATTGTCTTCGCCTTGATTTTGGGCATGGCTTCGTTCGCATATTCGCAATCGAGTGATGTCCTTGGTGCACATGACCTCTCGAACGGTTCGTCGCAATTGCGAGGGAATTTGTCGGCGGCATGTCTTTATTGCCATGCGCCGCATTCGGGTGTCAGCAAGGGGCCTCTGTGGAGTCAACAACTCTCAACTGAAGTGTATCCGCAGCTGTACCAAAGCGACACAATGCAGAACACGCAAGTCCAGCCTGCGGTCGGAGCGGACAGTTCTCTTTGCCTCAGCTGCCATGATGGAACCGTTGCACCCGGACAGACAGTACCGTACGGAAGCATCCAGATGTCGAAAACAATGTCGACTGGTTTGGTTCCGAATCTTGCCGCCTCACATCCGTTCAGCCTGAAACTCCCCCTGAAGGATGCCGCCAACCTCGTTCCGAGCCTGGCTTCTTCGGGAATGACCGCCGACGCGACACAGACAGTGAAGCTCATCAAGGGCAATCTCGAATGCGGCAGTTGCCATGAACCTCACAATCAGCGAATCGATAAGCGTTCCACGAATTTCCTCGTGAAGGACAATAGCAACGGAAGCCTCTGCCTTGCCTGTCACACGGTGAACGCGAGGACGGTCAATACGATCAACAATCCGCTGGCGCAGTGGACAAATAACGCGCACGCGAGAAGCAATGCTGTGGTGAATTCGTCTGCCGGCTGGGGCGGATACAACACAGTTGCGGAATTTGCCTGTATCGCGTGCCACGTTCCGCACAACGCCGGTGCGGAAAAGGGTCTTCTGCGGACCAGTACGACACTGCTTCCTAACCTTGATCCGGTAAGCCAAAACTGTGCAACGTGCCACGGTGGTGGAACCGTGTTGTTACAGCCGCTCCTGAATGTCGTCGACGTGATGGGCACAAAGGGCCATCCGTATGCTACTGACACAAATCCGCACACTGGGGGAGAGTCCGTCGTACCGGATCAGAATCGTCACGCGAGTTGCGCTGATTGTCACAACGGACACGCTGCGCAGCCTACAACAACTTTCAATGTGCCTCCGGGTGTGAGGCCCTCGCAAAATGGAGTGTCCGGTGTCGCTGCCGACGGGACTCTTCTTCCGGGGTCTGCGGCAAACCAATACGAAATCTGCCTCCGCTGTCACGGTTACAGCACCGGCAAGCAGATACTTTCATCGGTCTATGGCTACCTTCCACTCCGGGGTGCCACCGGAGCGGATCAACTCAATTTGATCTACCAGTTCGGTACTACGGCGCTTTCGAAACATCCCGTTATGACGGATGCCAAATTGGCTAACCAGCCAAGCCTCCGCACAGGGATTCTGTCCATCGGCGGCAGTACACAAGCCAGGGTGATGGGGTCGCGCTTGTTCTGCAGCGACTGTCACAACAGTGACAATAACCGGGAATTTGGCGGGAACGGACCGAACGGGCCTCACGGGTCGACCTATGACCATATTCTCGAGCGTCCTTACCTGATCAGCCAGGTCGCACCCAGCGCGGCGCCTGGCACGGACATTATCAATCTCGTTACGAACCTGCAACCCGGTGATGCTCGCCTGCAACCTGGAAGTAATGGTCCATTCGAACTTTGCGCAAAATGCCACAACCTCAACAGCATCATGAGCGATCAATCTTTCGCTCATCACTCGAACCACCTGCAGGATGGATTTTCCTGTTCGGTTTGTCACTCCGCGCACGGAGTGCCGTCCGGCAACGCGAACTTCACGGGCGAGAGATTGATAAATTTCGATATGACTGTGGTGGGACCTTTCAAGGGTACGGTTTCTTACGTCAGGGGATCCTGCACGTTGACTTGCCACGGCAGGGATCACGACCACTTGAAGTGAAAACGTTCGAATCATCTGTCGTAGCGCAGAGGTGACTTGCAGGGTGAGCTTGGATTCGGCAAGTTGAAGGTACCCTTGGAGAAGCTCGCAGTCCTCCGCATAGCGAGGACTTTAGCCCTGAGCGAAAAGGGGCCTGCCCGCGCTAGTCTGTTTCAACGATTTCATCACAGGATGGAAACCCATTCCCGCTCTGTCTCAGTGGGCGGAAGTTGAATCTGGCAGCTTTTCCTTGGCGATAAGGCCCCTGGCCTTGCCCTTCATCTCGAGAATCGCGGCGGTAGGATTGGAGATGGGAGCATCGGTGGCGAGGCGGGCCTCGGCTTCCTGGCGCTGCGAGGGAGTCATGATCTGGGCGACCTCGGCGGCCGATCGGCGTCCGGGCTCGAGACCGCCGCGGAAGGCCGAGGTGAACCAGACGTAGGCGGATACATAATCGAGAGGGACGCCGAGGCCATTGGCGTACATCTGGCCGACGCGGTATTGCGCCATGGCATAGCCGAGTGTGGCGGATTTGAGATACCAGTGGGAGGCGAGGTGATAGTCGCGGGGCACGCCGAGGCCTTTGTCGTATAGCTGCCCGATTTGAGCCATGGCTATGGCGTCACCCGCGGCGGCGGACTGGTGGAACCATTGCATGGCGGTGGCGTAGTCCTGCGTTACACCCAATCCCTGTTCGTACATGACGCCGAGGCCGTCGGCGGCTGTGGGCGAGCCCTGCTGCGCGGCCGCGCGATACCACTTGAGAGCCTCGGGGTAGTCGCGACGCACGCCGAGGCCATAGTGATACATAGCGCCGAGATTGTTTTGAGCGGCGACATAGCCGAGTTCGGCACCGATGCGGAACCATCGCACGGCCGCCTTGTAATCCTGTGAGACGCCGTAGCCCTGGAGATACATGTAGGCGAGATTGGCGGCTGCGCGCGCATCGTGCTGTTCTGCGGCGATACGGAACCACTTCACTGCTTGCTTGTCGTCGCGAGGCACGCCCTCGCCACGGTGATACATGGAGCCGATGCGATTCTGCACCCAAGTCAGGCCGTGGCCGGCGGCGAGACGCAGCCACTTCAGACCTTCGCCGTCATTGTGCGGGAGTCTTAGGCCGTCGGAGTAAGCAACCCCTAAAACGCACTGCGCGTCGATGTCGTCCGCAGCCGCTCTTTGTGCGAGCGAGGGCACGTCTTGCGGGCTTAGATTGCGCAAAAGCTGATCGATGCTTTGTTCGGAAACGGCGGCAGGCTCGACGGGAGAAAGCGGCTTAGCTTGCGATGAAACGGCCAAGAGAAGAGAAATAAAGCCGAGAACGAGGCCGCGGTGCAACGCCATGCGCGAATCCATCTAACCGGCGAGGGTACGGCGATCGGGCTGCGTGTACTACGACGACCGGGAGTATTAGAACCTAACGAGCCTAGATTACGCCGCGCCGTGGAGAAATCCGTGAGAAGGCTCACGGGTGGTGGTGATTGGGGTCATAAAGGTGTTGGTCAGTCAAAGAGCGGTGAACGTGGGCCCACCACTATGCCCGGCGGTGATCAGCCTTCGAGGATGGTGCGAACGGTTGAAAGATGTTCGCGCGTGGTGAGGACGGAAGCGATGTCTCCTTGGCGAAGAACGGTACCGCCTTCGGGAGCCACGAACTGATTGGAGCGTCCCACAAGGACAACGAGCGTACGGGCAGGGAGGCCGAGATCCATGATGCGTTTGCCGTCGGCTGGGGCTCCCGCGCGAATCGTTAGCTCGACGAGTTCTTTGTCGGTGAACTCGGTTGGATTGAATTGGATGGGGAAGGATGGTCTCGTGAGGAGGGTTGAGCCGACATGAAGGAAGCGAGCGGCGAGCGGCAGCGTGGTTCCCTGGATGAGCAGCGAGGTGAGTGCGACAAAAAAGACGACGTTGAAAATGGTTCCGGCCTCCCGCATTCCAGCGAGCAGAGGGAATGTGGCGAGGACGACGGGGACGGCGCCGCGAAGTCCGGCCCAGGAGATGAAGAGTCTTTCGCGCCACGAAAAGCGTCGAGTGGGAAGGGCGGCGAAGACGCTGACGGGGCGTGCGACGAACATTAAAAAGCTCGCGATGAGCAGGCCGGGGGCGGCTACGGAAGGAAGCCGAGATGGGAATACTTGCAGGCCAAGGACGAGGAACATCGTTATCTGCATGAGCCAGGAGATGCCATCGTTGAAGACGCGGACACTGTTGCGATGGATGAGATTGTTGTTCCCGATGATTAGACCGGCGACGTAGACGGAGAGAAAGCCGCTGCCACTGAGTGAGGCCGGGATGGAATATGAGAGCAGGGCGATAGTCACAGAGAGGACGGGATACAAGCCTTCGGATTCAAGTCGGATGCGATTGATGATTTTTGCGCCGACATGACCAAGTGCAAATCCGCCCGCCAGTCCGATGACGATTTGTCGCACCAGAAGCGATGCGACTTGCCACGTGCTCGCGGTTTCGTAAGTGACGAGGTGGAGCAGAACAATGGTGAGCAGAACGGCCATAGGGTCGTTGCTACCTGATTCAAACTCGATGACCTCCTGAAGACCGGAGCGAAGAGATAAGTTCCTGGAACGAAGCAAGGAGATGACCGCGGCTGCGTCGGTGGAAGAGATGATGGCGCCGACGAGGAGGCCGTGGAGCGGTGGGAGTTGCCAGACCCATGCCATGAAGAGACCTACCAGCGCGGTGCTGATGAGAACTCCTATAGTGGCGAGACTGATGGCGGGAGCGATTACCGGCCGAACGACTTTGAGGCGAGTGTCGAAGCCGGCAGCGAAAAGGATGAGTGCAAGAGCGGTGACGCCTACGAACTGGGTGACCCAGGGAAAGTCAAAGTAAATGCCGCCGGGACCGTCGGAGCCCGCGAGCATTCCGATTCCGACGAACAGCAAAAGAGAGGGCACGCCAAGACGTGCCGAGGCTTTGCTCGCCAGGATACTGACAACGAACAAAGAAGCGGCAATGAGGAGAACGGTCTCGACGCTTGGCACGGTGCTCCAGCGAGGTTGCCGGCCCGAGAAGAGGATAGTCCGCCCGGGCCGGGTGGTTGCGATCGACTATTTCGGTTCGGGTTGTCCGGGTTGCTGCTTATGGGTCTTGGTGTTTCGCCGAGAGTTGATTTCGGCATAGACCAGGCCCGCGACAGCTGCAAGCGTAAGCACGAGCACCACGATACTGCTGGGTTCCATAAATCACCTCGAATTTTGTGCGTGTGAATGCGGGGACGCAAAGGTCCCGATTGTTTTCGCTTCAACTACACGGAGGGAGGTGAAGGCGGGGCGCGACACCGAGCAACGCGTGCCGCGAGATAAGACTTCCTGAACGTGTTTAGCTCGCGATAACTTCTTGCAGTGGGAAGTCCACCTGAATAGCAGCAGGTCGGAAACGCAGCAATGAGGCGCTTGAGAGTAGTACCCAGGGCGGTGACGCCGCGATGTACGGTTGCGGCAGGGAGGATTGCGGTGTCGAATGAAATTACGACCGCAGGGTGCGGCGGTGTAATGGAAGAAGTATGCCCTCCAGCAGGGGCAATCCCCGCCAGAAGGAAGGTCAGGCAGAGGAGGGAGACTGCAGGCCATTGTTGCTGGAAACGAGCCACCGATGAATTTTAGCAGTGATGCTGGGTGGGCGTTCTCAGTCGGGCAATCTTTCAGTTGCGAGCAGACCTTTGGCCTGACCTTTCAATGCAAAAACCCGGCTGGTCTGGCGGATGAGCTGGGTTTCCGAGGCGAGGCGAGGCGAGTTTCCGCAGCCTGTCGCTGGCTGGGGGTCATGATGCGCGACAAATCCTGGGCAGATCCTTTGGCCTTTGCATATCCGCCACTCGAAGCCAGCATGAACCAGAAGTAAGCAGCAGCGTAATCGAGGGGAACTCCGAGTCCGGCAGCGTACATTTCACCCAAGCGAAATTGCGAGGAGGCGTAGCCCTGCATGGCGGACTTGAGGTACCAGTCGGCGGCAACGCGACGGTCACGGGGAACGCCTTTGCCTTCGTCATACATGATCGCCAATTGCTCCTGGCCGACGGGGTCGCCTTGCGCAGCGGATAGCAGGAACCAGCGGACAGCTTCGGCGTAATTCTTGCTCACGCCCAATCCGGAAGCGTAGAGAGCACCGACATTGTCGGCGGCTGCCGGGAGGCCGTTTTCCGCGGCGGCTACATACCAGTGCATGGCTTGCGCATAGTCACGATGAACGCCGAGCCCAAATTGATAGAGGGCTCCAAGATTGTTCTGGGCACTGGCGTAGCCCTGATCAGCAGCGACGCGGAACCATTTCGCCGCCAGTTTGAAGTCCTGCGACGCTCCGTAGCCATTGAAGTACATGTAAGCAAGATTGGTTGCAGCGTGCGGTTCCAGTTGCTCGGCGGCGGTGCGAAACCATTTCACCGCTTCTTTATCATCTGGTGTCGTCCCCTCCCCCAGGCGGTACATGAGGCCGATGCGGTTCTGCACCCATGTAATGCCGTGATCCGCGGCGCGGAGGAGCCATCGGAGTCCCTCGCGGTCGTCGTGCGGGAGCTTCAATCCGTCGGCGTAGGCCACTCCAAGGATGCACTGAGCCTGGACGTCATCGTGAGCGGCTTTTTCGGTCAGTAAGGCAACATCTTCCAAATTGAGCGTTCGAATCTGGGCGTCAACGATTGCCTCGGTGACGGCGGTTAATGGCGCGGTTGGCGGAGGTAATAGCTGCTGAGATTGGGAACCGGCTTTTCCGAGGAGGCAGCCAACACAGAGCAGTAAGCAGCAAGCAGGAGGTAACTGCATCGTATTGCATCCGTCCAACCGGCGACGATGCATGGGGATTCGCATGCGGCGGCGATCGGGAATAGCACTTTATGTGCCGACAGAAGAGAGAATTCCGTGAGAAGGCTCACGGGTGGGGGTGATTGAGGTCATAAGAGGCTCGGTAACAGAACAGGAATGGCCGGGAGTCATGCGAGTGAATTGAGGATTGAGAACCGCAACGACGAATGACGAAATGACTGGTGGTGAAAAAGGTCTACCGCGGAAGGAAAGGCACATGGACGGTCTTGATGCCCATGAGTTCGCGGAGGGAGTTGCCGGGAAAGGGCGACGGGACGAGCGTCAGGCAGAGCATGAAGATGGCGAAGAGGGCGAGTGCGCGGCGTCCGGCGGAGAGGCCGGGATGCGAGGGTACGTTGGGGTGGCGGAGTCCGGTGACGCCGAGGATGGCCGCCCACAAGAGCCATCCCAGCCATCCGAAGAATGAGAGTGGGATAAGGGCGACGATCGTGAGCATGGACACCCACTTGTGGGCACGGGGGAAAGCGGCGTAGATGATGTGTCCGCCGTCGAGTTGACCGCCGGGGAGCAGGTTGAGAGCGGTGGCGAACATTCCGACCCAGGCGGCAATCGCGATTGGATGAGGATTGAGCGAACTGAGCGGATGAGTAAATGCCGCGGCCGCGTGCGGGAGTGCGAGGCGTCCGAGATGGAAAATCGCGGGATATCCCAGCGCGATGTCGTCGCCTACCAGGTGCACGCCGGGGCGTGAGAGCAGGAGTCCGGCGAACATTGCAGGAACGGCGAAGATAAATCCGGCTATGGGGCCGGCGATGCCGATATCGAAGAGTGCTTCGCGGGTGGGAATGTAGGACTTGATACGGATAAAAGCGCCGAGCGTTCCGATGAGCGTCGGTGCGGGAATGAAGAACGGCAGGGTCGCGGAGACGTGGTATCGGCGGGCGCAGATGTAGTGTCCCATCTCGTGCGCGAAAAGAATGAGCATCAGGGTCAGGGAGAATGGTATGCCGCGCAGAATCGCGTGAGGGTCGCGCACCAGCCATTCGAAGGGAAAGAGCGGAAGATAGGTGTCGCCTGGACGGAGTACGGGAACGTTGTGGTCGAAATTGGCCTGAAGTTGGGCGCCGACTATGGTGGTGGTCAGCAGCGTGAGCAGGAGCAGTAAGAGGTGGAGCCAATAGCGCGGACGCGAGGGTTGGACGACGTAGACGGGGTATTGTCGAAACTCATGGATTTCCGGCGGTGAGACTGGGATACCAGATTCAGACATCGAGAACAGGAACCACTTTCTTATAAGCCATTAGCAATTAGCCATTAGCAAAAGCCTTCGCTAATGCTTCTCGCTTTAGATGTCGGCGGGGGAAGTGTGGAACTTCGAGTCCGCCGCGGCTGATGAACCCACATCTGCTGACTGCGGGAGATGTGGGGCACCGGTATCTTCCTTGTTAGTCGATGGAGTGCAACTCCTTGCCGGGCTTGAAGCGGACGGCCTTGCCCGGTGGAATGTTGACTTCGGCGCCGGTACGCGGATTGCGGCCGATGCCGGTCTTGCGCGGACGGACGTTGAAGACGCCGAAACCGCGAAGCTCGATGCGATCGCCCTTCGCAAGTGCCTGTTTCATCGTCTCGAAGACGATTTCCACCGCGCGCTCGGCCTTCGTCTTGGTGACGCCGGTCCGGCTCACGACTTCGTTGATAATATCGAGCTTGATCACGCAGCCGCTCCCATCGACTAGGATGTGTCCCGGACGGGTGGCCGTCCTAAGACATTGCAAAATAAGACTATAAGGCGAATCGTAGAAAACGCAAGCGCCCATTGTCAATTTTGCTATTGGCCCCCTAATATGAATGGACCTGCTCAAACTCACCTTCGGGGATGAATTCCCTTTCTGGACCAGGTGGACTTTCGACGGCACGGCTGAAGCCGTGCCCCTTCAAAGCAGGGCGTTCCAAGACCCACAACTGCTAAAAACGGCAGATGTGGGGCACCGATAAGGGAGAGCAATGGCAATCAAGAGCGACCGTTGGATTCGGAAGATGGCACTCGAGCACGACATGATCAACCCGTTCTGCGAGAAGCAGGTGCGGCAGGGGGTGGTGTCTTACGGGCTGTCGTCGTATGGGTACGACTTGCGCGTGGCCGACGAGTTCAAAATCTTCACCAACGTGATGTCCGCCATCGTCGATCCCAAGAAGTTCGACGAAAAGTCGTTCGTTACCATCCAGGCCGAAGTGTGCATCGTGCCGCCGAACTCGTTTGCGCTGGCGCGGTCGGTGGAATACTTCAAGATTCCGAGGGATGTATTGACGATCTGCGTGGGTAAATCCACGTATGCGCGGTGCGGGATCATTGTGAACGTGACGCCGTTCGAGCCGGAGTGGGAAGGTTTCGTGACGCTAGAGATTTCAAACACGACGCCGCTGCCGGCGAAGATTTACGCCAACGAGGGGCTTTGCCAAATCCTGTTCTTCCAGGGCGACGAGCCCTGCGAAACCAGCTACGCGGATAAGAAAGGGAAGTACCAGGCACAGCACGGAATCGTTTTGCCCAAGCTGTGAGATGAAAACCCAAGTTCTGCAGGTCCGGCGCGACGCCGGAAAAGGCGATCGCACGTTGTGGCAGGCCGCGCTGATCATACGGCTCGGCGGACTCGTCGCCTTCCCCACTGAGACTGTCTACGGGCTGGGCGCAAATGCCCTGGATCGCGCCGCCATCCTCAGAATCTTTGAAGCAAAGAAACGTCCAACGTGGGACCCGATCATTGTCCACGCGTCGAACCTCGGCATGCTGCGCAACCTGGTGCGAGTGTGGCCGGAGAAGGCCGAGGCACTTGCGCAGAAGTTTATGCCGGGGCCGCTGACTTTGCTTCTACCCAAGCGGGATGTCATTCCTTCGGTGTGCACGGCTGGCCGCGACAAGGTGGGCGTGCGGATTCCGTCGCATCCGGTCGCGCGCGCGCTGATTGATGCGGCGCAGACGCCGATTGCAGCGCCGAGCGCGAACCTGTTCGGGGGAACGAGCCCTACGACAGCGGCGCACGTACTGGATGACCTGGATGGGCGAATCGATGCCGTGCTCGATGCGGGTCCGGCGGATGTTGGGGTGGAGTCGACGGTGATAGATCCCACGCAAGATTACCCCGCGATCTACAGGCCGGGTGGGGTGACGCGCGAGCAAATCGAAGAAGTGATTGGGCCAGTGCACATGGTCGAGCATTCGATTGGCGAGGAAGAGCCGACCAGTTTGGAATCGCCGGGGTTGGGAATCAGGCATTACGCGCCGAAATCCAAGCTGGTGCTGGTGGAGAGCGAAGACGAACTTTCGGATGTTGCAATGAGGGTGTTACAGCACGGGCAGAAAATAGGGCTGATGCTGCCGTCGGACTGGTTACACGGAATGCAGTCGGAGGCGGTGGTGTTCGACTGGGGGAAGTGGAATGATCTCGACACCCTGGCACAAAGACTGTACGCGGGCCTGCGATGGCTCGATGAACAGGGAGTGGAGATCACAATTTGTCCAATGCCCTCCGCAGAAGGGTTGGGAGTGGCGATACAGGATCGATTGAAGAAGGCGGCGGGGTGAACTGAACGGAAAAACGAATGGAACCACGAAGGTCACAAAGCAACGCGAAGGCAGTAAGCAACTGAGAACCGCGGGAGCTTTCCACCGTGTTTCGGCGTCCACGGCGTGTCAGCACTGCCACGTTCTCATGATCACGTTGGTCGCGTAAATCCAAGAAAATCAACACAGTTGCGTTGGCACGTTCCGTGCACTTCTGCGGGTGCGCCCCAAGGAGGTGCCATATGAAGTCAGCCAACAACAACTTGCAAAAGATCGGCAAGACCTGCGCTGTGATCCTGTTCGGCGCGCTATTGGCGGCGACGGTCGCCTGCAACGATGGACCGAAGACGGCGAAGGCGTCGTCAAAACGGAGTGCGGAAAGTGCTCAACCGATCTCACAATCGCTTGCGCCAGCGGCTCCGAAAATAGAGGCAGTGGCAGCGGCTGCGGTAGATAAGAAGGTTTCGGTCGAGCGGCCGAGGTCGGAGTTGCTCACCTTCAAGAGCCGCGACTATGGCGTTTCGTTCCAGTACCCGTGGCAGTATGCGTACTTGAATGCGAAGACGGTTGCCACGGGCGATGACTCGCTCAAACCGAAGGCGGATGGAAGTGATGCGCAGTTCACGCTCGCGCGGGTTGAGATTCCCAAGGGCTACTACCCGGACACGAATTTCGACAGTGCGTACTTCATGCTGAGCCTGAACCAGGATCTCGGTGAAGATGAGTGCTATGCGACGCTTGGGCAGGACAAAGACAAACTGCAGACGGCGAGCATCAACGGCGTCGATTTCCGCTGGGTTGAGTCGAATAGCGGCGGCCGCGGCAGCGCGGCGAAGGTACGCAACTACGTGGCATTTACGAGTGGCAACTGTTATGAACTCGAAACCGGATTGAAGACGCTGAACGACAAGGGCCTCGCGCGCGAAGTGAATCCGGAACAGGTGATGTCGCGCTTAAACAGCATTCTGAATACGGTGACGATCGCCCCGGATGGGACGAAAGTGGCGGCGGCGGAAAGCGCCAGCAAGGAGAATTAACCACAAAGGACACGAAGGCACATGAAGCAACGCGACATACGTGACCAGTGGATTGTAAATCGTGGATCGAAAAAGCAACTGCGGGGCGCGATCGACGGGGTCGCGCCCTTGAATTTTGGTACTATTCGTAGCCGCCATGAAGTCCCTCCGATACGTCGCAGTCCTTGTTTGCAGCCTTTTCCTTCTTCCATCTGCCAACGCACAGACACAAGTAGATGAAAATTCGTCGAAGCCGATCGTGCTGCATGCGGCGCGATTGCTCGAGGTCGAGAGCGGGCGAGTCGTCAGTCCCGGCGAGGTGCTGGTTCGGGGCGACAAGATTGTCGAAGCCGGGACGAGCGTCACGCATCCTGCTGGCGCGCAGACAATCGATCTCGGCGACATGACGCTGATGCCGGGGATGATCGATGCGCATGTGCATCTGTTCCTGCATCCCGGAGCGGAAGACATGCAGACAGTGGTGGAGTCGGTGCCGGAAAGGACCATCCTGGCGACGCTGGCGGCGAAGGCCGACCTGATGGCGGGGTTCACGGCTGAGCGCGATATGGGGACGGAGGGCGCGGGCCCGGCTTCTACCGCCGTACGCAACGCCATTAATGAAGGGCTGATTCCCGGACCACGACTGCGGGTCTGTGCAAACGCGATCAGCATCCTGGGCGGGCATGAAGACGCGATTCATTTCAACCCGGCCTTGCATGTGCCGGGAAATGCGACGTATGCGAATGACGCTGAACAACTGATGGAAGTGATTCGCAAGCAAGTGAAGGAAGGCGCCGACTTCATCAAGGTCTACCAGACCGGCCACGATCGCATCGTGAACGGGCGGCTGGTGACGCCTTATCAGTACACCGAAGCACAGTTGGCGGCAGCGGTGGCTGAGGCGGCGCGAACAGGGAAACGGGTTGGGGTGCATGCGATGGGGGATCCGGGAGCGCTGTATGCGGTCGAGGCCGGGGTGGAGTCGATCGATCACGGATATCAGCTCAGCGACGAAACAATGCGGCTGATGAAGGAGAAGGGGATTCCGGCCGTGCCGACGTTCGCGATCGGCGAGTATTTTGCTGAGCACGCGGCAAATCCACAGGCGGCGCAGTTTGAGCGGCAATTGCAGGAATTGCATGAAAGGGAATTCAGGAAGCAACTGGCGGCCGGAGTTCCGATGGCGGTGGGATCGGACGTGGGACCGTTTCCGCATGGGACACAGGCACGCGAGTTGGAGTTGATGGTCCGGTACGGGATGAATCCGGTGGCGGTGTTGCAGGCAGACCTGCTGAATGGCGCGAAGCTGTTGGGATGGCAGGGAAAGTTAGGAGAGTTGAAGCCCGGATATTTCGCTGATGTGATCGCCGTGCCAGGCGATCCGACGAAGGACATCAGCGGGGTTGCGCATGTGGCTTTCGTGATGAAGGGCGGAGTGGTGTACCGGAAATAGCACTGACGTTGGCGCTGGTGTTATCGTAAGGGTTACACCAGCGAGCATCAATCCATCCATGCCGAATCCAAACAATCCTGAACTCAACGACACCCCTGAAGCCACCTCGAACGAAAGCACCGAGTCTTTCAAAGATCTACTTGCCGAATACGAACAGGCTCACGCCCGCAAGAAGAAAGAAGACGGCGGGCAGCAGCTTGAGGGTACGGTGATTTCCGTGTCGGCGGACTGCGTTTATGTCGATATTGGCCGGAAGTCGGAAGGCGTGATCCCGCTGACCGTTTTCGAAGCCGCGGGGCAGACGGTGAAGCCGGGAGACAAGTTCCCGGTGTCGGTTACGGGGCGCAACGAAGAGGGCTATTACGAGCTGTCGCGGACGAAAGTTGCGACGCCGACGGATTGGCCGGCGCTGGAGAAGGCTTTCGCGGAGAAGGCGACGATCGTCGGGACGGTAACCGGCGTGGTGAAAGGCGGAGTGAGCGTCGATGTGGGGGTGAGGGCGTTCATGCCGGCGTCGCGGAGCGCGACTCGGGATGCGGCGGAGTTGGCGGGATTGGTCGATCAGCAGATCCGCTGCCGGATTATCAAGCTGGATGTCGCGGATGAAGATGTCGTGGTGGATCGGCGCGCGCTGGTGGAGGAAGAAGAGCGTGCGGCGCACGAGCGGCGCTTCGGCGAGTTGCGCGAGGGCGCGGTGGTGACCGGGACGGTGCGGAGCCTGATGGACTACGGGGCGTTCGTCGATCTCGGCGGAGTGGATGCGCTGCTGCACGTGAGCGACATTGGATGGGGCCGGGTGAATAAGCCTACAGACGTGCTGACCGTCGGCCAGCAGGTTGAAGCGAAGATCCTGAAGATTTCAACCGAGGGCGACAAGCGGCGGATTTCGATTGGGATGAAGCAGCTGCAGGTTGACCCGTGGACGGCGGTTGCGGGGACGTACAAGATCGGCGAGAAGGTGCGCGGGACGGTGACGCGTGTGATGGAGTTCGGCGCGTTCGTCGAACTGGAGCCGGGCGTCGAGGGATTGATTCACATCTCGGAGATGTCGTGGGGCCGGAAGGTTCGCAGGGCGAGCGACATGGTGAAACCGGGCGACACGGTGGAAGTGGTCATCCTTGGCGTGAACCTGGAAGAGAAGAGAATCTCGCTGGGGCTGAAGCAGGCGCTGGGCGACCCGTGGGAGGACGCGGCGCAGAAATTTCCGATCGGTTCGGTCGTGCAGGGGCCGGTAACGAACCTGACGAAGTTCGGAGCATTCGTGCAACTGCGTGAGGGCGTGGAAGGCATGATTCACGTCAGCGACATCAGCGCCGAAAAGAGAATCAATCATCCCCAGGATGTGCTCAAGGTCAGCGAGATGGTGAAGGCGCAGGTGCTGGCGTTCGACCGTGAGAAGCGGCAGATCAAACTGGGGATCAAGCAACTGGCTCCGACGGACCTGGATGAGTACATCGCAGAGCACAAGCAAGGGGATGTTGTGACGGGTCGCGTTGTGGACCTTGCGGGCGAGCGGGCACAGGTGGAACTTGGAGAAGGGATTCAGGCCGGCTGCAAGGTTTCAGCGCAGGGCGAGGCCGCTGCTGCGGCCGAATCCACGGTGGGTAAGGCCGATCTTTCGTCACTCAGTTCGATGCTGCAGTCGAAGTGGAAGGGAGCAGCGAGCGGGCCTGCGAAGCCGGAGCCGCTGAGGGCCGGGCAGATTCGCAGTTTTCGGATCACTAAGCTGGACCGCGAGGCGAAGAAGGTAGAAGTTGAGTTGTTGTAGTGTGCAAAAGAGCGCTAATCAGTTCATTCCAGACAAGTGTGGAGACCGGACGTTTCTTGCCCGCAACTCAAACCCGTCACCGACGCATTCGATCGAACGGGTGATCTAATTCATTTCTCAGCAGCGATTGATGTGCTTGGGACCGCCTGGTACTCAGACCAAGGCAAAATCCGCCAGGGTAAGACATCCCAGGCGTATTCCACCTCCAAATCCAACCCCGCGGCTACGATATTCGGTGCGCCAATAGGGATTGGTTACTTCAGTCACCTTGATGGAAAGTTCCGGGCGAAGAATGATGGAGCCTTCCAGCTAGATCGGACTTCTATTTTCATGCAGAGCTGCGCGGATTTCCGTCTCGGACGATTCGAGCTTCTTCTGGAGCTGGGCCGAGGTCTGAACAGCACGGCTTATCTTGCGCAAGACCCGGAGCTTGAGCGACGAGTCGTGATCAAGCTGCTAGGGAAGGGCACACTTAACCAGGAAGAACTGGTGGCGCGGGTGCGCTCGGTGAGCGAGTTGGCGCACGTTGGGATCGCGAGAATTTTCGACCTAGGGTACACGGAGCCCGCTGGCGATCCCTACCTGGTGATGGAATACGTGGAGGGTGAGACGCTGGAGGCAGTGCTGGCGAAGGGTAAGCTCCCGGAGTCAGAAGCGCTGGCGCTCACGGTGGAGCTGCTGGACGCGCTCTCTTATGCGCATGAGAGGCGTATGTGTCATCACAACCTGAAGCCCTCGAACCTCATACTCACAAGAGATGGACACTTAAAAATCACAGACTTCGGCGATATCCGGCGTAGCGGGGTGACAACATTCATGGCGCCGGAACGACTGAAGAGCAGTGGCGACGAGCGGAGCGATTTGTTCTCGGTGGGCGTGATCCTCTATCTCATGCTGAGTGGATTCCGGCCGTTCCAGGGGAATACGGATGCCACGATAGGATTCAAGCTGGTGCATCAGCATCCGGTCCCGGTGGCGGTTATGGATATGAAGCTGACGCCGGAGCTGGACCTTGTGGTCGGGCGTCTGATGGCGAAGATTCCCGATGAGCGTTACCAGACTGCCGAGGAAGCGCGGCGCGACATCGTTGCGATTCAAAAGGCTAAGAATTTAGGAGTGGCGGCGCCGTGCGCAGACGAGCCAGTGGATGCACATCTGGCATTGATGGAGAGCCTGGGGTTTCCCGGGACCGGACGTGCATCCGATAGGAAGAAGCCGGAGATAACGAAGAGTGCAAGATTTTGGCGCCTTGGCGCATCGCTCGTCGGGGCCTGCATTGCCATCGCGAGCTTGGCGGTGTTCAAGCCGCTGATTCGGGCGACACCGCCTGCTCCGGCGGTTTCGGTGCATTTAGAGGTGCCGGTGCTGGCAAGTGAGAAGCACGAGAGCGTCGCACAGCGAAAAACCGAGCCGAAGACGGATGAACCACATCTGGTTGCGGTGAGTGGGATGGCGAAAGCCCAAGAAAGCAGGGGCGCAATCCCTCCAACTAAAGGTGAGCTGGTTGCGGTGCCGATCGAATTACGGCAACCATTTCGCGAATGCCTGATGTCGATCTGGGTGGATAAGAAGTTGACGTATAAGAATCGGATTCGCGGTGAAAAGAAGGCACGTTTCCTGCACCTAGGGACGACGCCGGCCGAGTACCTGACAATGGTCCAGATGCCGGTTGGGGACCATTCGGTGCGGGTTGAGGTTTCGAGTGTCGACGAGAAGTACGAGGCGAGCGGAAGCGTGGCGGCGAATTTTTCCAAGACGAACGATCAGAAGTTGCGGATTACGGCGGAGAAGGACCACACGCAGTTGCAACTGCAACTGAATTAGCGCCTCTCAAATTTCAAGGCCGTTTGCCCGCGTTTACACAATAATTCAAGCAGTTGACCTCGAAGCTTCACAGATGAGTTCGCGAAGTTTACGAACTGCATTTGGAATTTCGCGGGTTGGGGTGCTTCCAAATCCGAGGATTACGCCTTGGGCCGGCGGTCCGATGTAGGTGCAGGAAAGAGGCCAGAGCCAGAGCTTTTGCTGGACGGCTCGGGCGGACAGTTGGACATCATTGACTCCGTGCGGCAACTTGATGACGACGTGAAGACCGGCTTCGGCGCCGAGAATCTCGAGGGAAGGGCCGAATTCCTGGCGGAGTGCGTCCACGAGGGCGCTGCGGCGTTCGCGATAAAGCTGGCGGGTGCGGCGGATGTGGCGAGCGAAGTGTCCCTGGGCCATGAAATCGGCCAGCGCGGCCTGGTAGAGATGCGGCGGGTAGAGGTCACTCGCGACGCGAACAGCGATGAACCGTGAGACGAGATCGCGAGGGACCACGAGGTAGCCGACGCGCAGCGATGGGAACAGGGTCTTGCTAAAGGTCCCGATGTAGATGACACGGGAATTGCGATCGAGACCTTGCAGCGATGCGATTGGCATGGCTTCGTACCGATACTCGCTGTCGTAATCATCTTCGACGATCCAGGCGCCGGTTTCTTCGGCCCATTCCAGGAGTTGAATGCGGCGAGCGGCGCTCATGGTTGCGCCAAGCGGGAACTGGTGTGAGGGCGTGACAAATGCGGCGCGAGCTTTGCGGCAGGCGCGGATTCCTGCGGCAACATTGATGCCTTCATCGTCGACGGGGACTGGAACGAGGCAACAGCCATTCATCGACAGAACCCGCCGGATGGACCAGTACCCTGGTTCCTCCATCCAGACGTGGTCGCCCGGGTCGGCAAGGACACGAGCGGTTATTTCGAGCGCCTGCTGGGTGCCGCTAACAATCACGACCTGCTCGGCATCACAATTGAGGGCACGAGCAGTCCGCAGATAGGTGGCGATTTCGTTTCGGAATTCCGGCGATCCCTTGGGATCGCTGTAGTGAAGAGCGCGAGCGTGGACTCGCTGTGAGTGGCGGGCGAGGAGGCGCGACCAGGTCGCGAAAGGGAAGTGATCAAGCGCAACCTGTCCGACGCCAAAGGCTCCCCACCCGAAGGGCCAGGGACCGGCATAGAGTTGCTGTGCGGCGAGTGCCTGGCGAGATACGGAACGCGTTTCGGGATGGTGACCGTTGCCGTTGGCAGGCTGGACTGTTGCAATGCTGCGGTGTGCCAGAGACGCGGATACAAAAGTGCCCGACCCGGTGCGGGTTTCGAAATAATCTTCGGCGAGGAGTTGGGAATAGGCAGTGAGGACGGGGATGCGGGAGATGCCAAGCTCTGACGCAAGCTGCCGACTCGAGGGGACCTGCTGGCCGGCGCTCAGATTACTGCGCAAGATGGCGACGCGAAAGCCATCGTAAATCTGCCGGTGCAAGGGGCGTGCGTCCGCGTGATCGATCGCAACAACGGGACAGAGGCTCTTGGCAACTTTCTTCATAGCCGAAACCCAAACATCAGATGTGCACCTCGCCGGAGCATGGAGTAAAAGCCACAATGTCAGGCCGCAATTGTAGTCGCGCGCTCGCCGGTTCGTGATTGCCTGTGCTGTTCTTTCGGCAAAGCACCGGCCAGAAGTAATGCGACACCGCTGTACACGAGCGTATCGGCGACATAGTTGAGGGCGTCATTGCTGGATGGCTGGGCGACGAGAATCGGGACGTAGACCAACAGCACGACGCCGAAGACGAAAATCCCCAGCCAAGTTGCCACCCGACGGGCCTTGCGATTCATGATGAGGGCGCAACCGGCGAGGATAAGAATTGCTCCTGTGGTGAAAGACAACGCGGCATGAGCCGGCATCCACGGGGGTAACTGGCGCCTGAGCGGAATGATGGGAACGAAGTCCGGATGAAAGAAATGCTCGATCCCGAAGATGATGGCGGCTGCGGCGATCGTGCATCGCAAGACGGAGAGCGTGATACGCATTCGCGCGGGGGCCGGCCGCGATTGTTCAAGAGCAAAAGCCAGTGCTCCGCAACTGAAGGACAAATCCCTCAACAAAATGGCCAGGGCAAACCTGTCACCAGGATTCTCGATGAGGTTGGGGATGTGCATCACCAGGACGAAGCAGAACAGCATGGTTCCCAACAGGAGGGCTGCCAGTTTGGAATATCGCCCGAGCGCGAGGCTGAGGCCGGCGGCAAGTAGAGCAGTACCCACGAAATAAACCCACAACAGGTGCCACGGCATCCAGGCGGGAACGATGTTGGCAATTTGGGCGGGGAATACGAAATGGTCACCCGCGAAGACGGCCATGGGAGCAGCGAAAAATAAGGGGCCAAATACGAGAGCTTTCTCTACGCCGGGAGCATGCCAGCGCCGGTTACGCAGAATGGCGGCGAGACCGATGACGAGGATTACAGTGCCCATGAAATATGGCCAGAAAATGGTGGGCTTGACCACAAAAACGGCTGCTCCGGCAATAGTGGGGAGGCTCGGATAGCACATATCGCAATGCGGTGGAATGGGGAGGGCGGCAGGTCGTGGTAGGCCACATAACTGGACCAAAGCAGCTTGAACTGCCGCCCGAAATCACCTGCGAGAGTATTCCCGTCAGAAGTGGAAACCGCAATAGCCACTTAGGGCGGTTTTGGCATGACCACTTCGCGCGGAAATGTTACTGCTGGAACGCCTTCGAGACCGCCTGTTGACGAGCCGTTTCAGAGCACTTCCACCGAGTTTGCCTCATAGGTGCCAGGCCCGCTACAATAAGCGACAGAACCGAATTTCGAGCGTGCTAAGGATTCTCGCCCGCTCCGATCTGCCGGTTCCCAGTAGGCCCGTAGCTCAGTCTGGTTAGAGCGCTTCCTTGACACGGAAGAGGTCGATGGTTCGAGTCCATTCGGGCCTACCATGTTGTTTTCGTTCGTTTTTTGGGGTAGTTCCTCATTGATCTTGGTGCGCAAGCGCCTTCCGCTCCAAATACTTTGGTAAACGTACAGATGTGACCCAAGCCACAACGCGATGTGATTGTGAGCCTTGGATATTTGGGTTTCCATCCCGGAAGATGTAGAGTAGTCTGCTCAAGATCCCGATTTCCAGCAACCAGAGGATATCCGTTTGAAGTCGGCCGGACACAAACTGCGTCACCTCCGAGAGCAATTGGGCTTCAACATGCGTGATGTTGAAGCTGCAGGGGCGAAAATTGCGGCTCGACACGGAATTGACGATTTTGGGATTCCTCTCAGCCGGTTGTCGGATATCGAGACGAAGGGAGTTTTACCGAGCATCTACCGGTTGTATACGCTTAGCGTGGTTTATCGCCGCGATTTTCGAGAACTGCTCTCGTGGTATGGGATCGATGTGAATATCACGGCCACGGATCTTCACCTTTCTGAGCCGCCGCGTTCCCACCTTGCGAATGCGCTAGAGAGTGCGACTCTTCTCAAGGTACCGCTTGCACTGGATCCCGGATTTGATCCCTGTTGCACCACGAATTTCAGCCGCATGATTGAGCAGTGGGGGTTGGTCCCTGTAGCTTACCTTGCCGAATGTCTTCCGGAAAATTACACGTACGGCTACATCGGAACAGAAGACTTCACGATGTATCCGCTAGTGATGCCCGGATCGTTCGTCCAGATTGACGAGGCCAAGGCGACGTTACAGGAGGGCACGGTGTGGCGGTCGGAATACGAGCGCCCGATCTATTTCGTGGAGACGCGCGATGGTTTCGTGTGCAGTTGGTGCAGTCGTGTGGACGAGATGCTGATTCTGCAGCCGCACCCACTGTCGCCGGTTCCGCCGCGATCGGTTCGTCACGGGCAGGATGCAGAGATTCTCGGTCAAGTGGTTGGGGTCGCTATGCGACTGGGTGCGTGGACTCCCGTGCCTGGGAGCTCTCCAACTCGACCAAAGCCCGCAGCACTGAATTAAAGTGGCATTCCGATCTTCGCGAACAACCATCGGGAAGCAACCTGGATTCTTCCGCTAAAACTCGGTGCAACTGGGCATGCGTGGCTTGCCGATTTGCCCGCGCACTTGCGGGCGACATCTCAACGGCTTCCTTCCATAATTCCCCGATAGGTTTTCGCAGGACTTCCTTAAGGACCGATTTGTGCGCGTTCCGGAACGCCGTCTGCGATTCCGCTTCCCCGTGGACTTGCGACAGTCCCCAATGACGGTAGCTCCCGGTTGAATCTCGTAAGTGCCCGAGATAGAGCAGTTTACGGAGCGTTCCCTTCATATTTTCAAGGGTTCGGATGGTGAGGTCTTCCGATGCTGACAGTAGCTTCATATCGAGATTTACGAATTCGGAACAAAAAGTATTTATTTTGTCCCTCTCAATTCTCGCAGAGTACCATTTCTTCAGGAGGCGTAACAGGGCCTCCTGGATGAATTCTTGCGCTCACTGCGGGCGCGGGGCGTCGGTCTTTTCGCGGAAGCGCGGTTTGGGAACGGGGCTACTCGATGCTGCTGATCATAATCCTGGTAGCGGTTGCATTAGGGGCCATTGCGCTTGCCCTGTGGGCCTTCCGTGGTACTTCCCTTCAAAACGGCAGTGTCGGCGAGTTGGAATCGCGCCTTCACGAGGTGGACCTTCCGGCGTTCCTGAACCTGACCGATCCGGAAGAAGCCAGATTCCTGGCGCGGTCGCTTACGCCGAAGGCTTTTCGGCGTGTGCAACGGCGGCGAATCTCAGCCACCCTGTCTTACCTGAATGCGCTGGCGGCCAATGCTGCGCTGCTGATCGCAATGGGTGAACTGGCGGGCCACAGCGACGATCCGGAGGTTGCAGAATCGGGCCGCAGGCTTGCGAATACAGCCATGCGAACGCGGCTGCTTGTAATTCGATCTTACTTCTATTTTGTGCCGCAGTGGTTCTTCCCGACAGCGAAGCAGGAGTGGAATGGGGCGGTGGTGACGCACTATGGTGAATTGAAGCGGTGCCTGGTCCACCTGGTCAGCGTGCAGAATCCTTCGATGACGAGCCGAACGGTCAGCCTGATGTAGTCCCTTCCCGCACCCGACACCGCGCTGCAAGGTATTGCTTAAATCTGAGGTTTTCTTGACAATGCAAGGTTCAACCGCGCGCGCAAATCGCCTATGCTTCCCTTCAAACTGGTCTACGGCCAGAAGTACGACCTCCCAATAGGCGCACACATTTTCCCATCGGCCAAGTACAAGCTGATCTGCCGGTATCTTCTCGAACAGAACTTAATCTCGGAAGACGATATAGTTGCGCCGAACGCGGCGAGCGACGAAGACGTTCTGCTGGTGCATACGCCAATGTATGTGCACAAGTTGAAGACCGGGACGCTGTCGGCGCGCGAAGAACTGGAACTGGAAGTTCCATACAGCAAGGAACTGGTAGACGCGTTCTGGACGCACGCCGGGGGATCTGTTCTCGCCGCGGAACTGGCACTGCGAGATGGCGTGTGCGTGAACGTGGGCGGCGGGTTTCACCACGCGTTTCCGGACCACGGCGAGGGCTTCTGCGTACTGAACGATGTGGCGATTGTGATTCGCAAGATGCAGAAGGAGGGCCGGATCACTCGCGCGATGACGGTGGACTGCGATGTTCACCAGGGCAACGGCACAGCGGCCATTTTTGGGGGGGCACAGGAGCCATTCCCGCCGCCACCAGCGTGGTCGGCCGGGCTGACGATGCCACGAAGACCTGCGCACATGGAACAGGCTCACACGGGTGACGTTTTCACGATCTCGCTCCACCAGGAGAACAACTACCCTGTGTGGAAGCCACCGTCGTCGATCGATGTGAATCTGCCGGATGGAACGGATGACGACGAGTACCTGGAATGGCTGGATAAAGCGCTGGGTTCGGCACTCGACCAGCACGAACCGGAACTGCTGGTGTACGTTGCCGGAGCCGACCCTTACAGGGAAGATCAGCTGGGCGGGCTGGGGCTTACGATTGATGGGTTACGGCGACGAGATGAAACTGTCTTCCGCTTCGCCCGTAAAAACAGCATCCCAGTAATGGCGACTTTGGCCGGCGGCTACGCGCGACAACTGCTGGATACGGTTCGGATTCACGCCAATACAATAGTCGCGGCGAAGCAGGTTTTCACATAAGCTCAAGCAAGGATTTTAGAATCCATGATGCAGGTTCAGTTGATTCGTCATGCGACTCTTCGCGTTTCGATCGGTGGCCATACTTTTCTTATCGATCCCATGTTCAGCGCGAAGGAGGCGATGGAGCCGATTCAGAATGCGAGCAATACGCTCCGCATTCCCATGGTGCCGCTGCCGTTTTCGGCGAACGAGATATTGAAGGACGTGGAAGCCGTGCTGGTGACCCACACGCATCGCGATCACTGGGACGATGCCGCGACCGAGGCGATCCCCAAAGCAATGCCAATCATCTGCCAGCCCGAGGATGCGGCGAAGTTCGGGGTATGGGGTTACACGGATGTGCGCCCTTGCTCGACCGAGTTGCAGTTTGACGGAGTCACAGTTGCCCGGACCGCGGGGCAGCACGGCACAGGAGAGATCGGCCGAAAGATGGCCCCGGTATCGGGGTTCGTTCTGCGCACGATCGGTTCGCCATCCATCTATATTGCCGGCGACACGATCTACTGCCCCGAGGTGGAATCGGCGCTGCAAAAACATCGGCCGGACATAACGGTAGTCAATGCGGGGGCGGCGCAATTCACTTCCGGGGGGCCGATTACCATGAATGCGCTCGATGTGGCCAAGGTTTGCGGGTACGCGACTGAGACAAGTGTGATCGCCGTCCATATGGAGGCGATTAATCATTGCTTTCTGAGGCGGGATGACCTGGATCGCGAACTGAAGAATTACCGGTTGCGCGAACGAGTCGCAATTCCTTGCGATGGAGAAATGGTCGAGTTCGAAGAGCGGCAAGAATCGATCGCCTGAAGAACGGAAGTTATCAGAAAAGTGGGGAATCAGAATACCTTCGCCTAGCTCCCGGACTGCACGTGAGGTTGCTGGTAAAATGTAGTCAGGACCGCATTTTCCCCATGTTTGAGAATCTTTCCGAAAAACTCCAACGCGCATTCAAGAACCTCCGTGGTCAGGGCACACTGACCGAGGAGAACATGAACGAGGCCCTGCGGGAGATCCGCATGGCGCTGCTCGAAGCCGACGTCAATTTCAAGGTGGTCAAGGAACTGATCGACCATATTCGCGAAAAGGCGCTCGGGCAGGAGGTCATGACCTCACTCAGTCCGGCTGAGCAGGTGGTGAAGATCGTACGCGACGAACTCATCGCCATTCTCGGCACCGATACGGCGAAGGTGAAATTCGCCTCGCAGCCGCCGTCGGTCATACTCATGGCGGGCCTGCAGGGTTCGGGCAAAACGACGACCTCGGGCAAGATTGCGCACTGGCTGAAAAAGGGCGGGCATCGCCCGATGCTGGTTTCGGTCGACGTATATCGCCCGGCGGCCCGGGAGCAGTTGAAGATCGTGGCACAGGCTGTGGGCGCGCATCTGTATGAAGGGCAGGTCGAAGAGGCGAACACCGCGACCGTTGAGCGCCTGGTTAAGGAAGCCCGCAAGGAAGCGGTGAACAACGGCTGTGACGTGCTGGTGGTCGATACCGCCGGGCGTCTCCACATCGATGAGCAGTTGATGGAGGAGATGCAGTCGCTTAAGAAAATCCTCGCCCCACAGGAAATCCTGTTCGTGGCCGATGCGATGACCGGCCAGGACGCTGTGAAATCAGCAGACGAGTTCCACAAAAAGCTCACGCTGACGGGTGTCGTGCTGACCAAGATGGATGGTGACGCGCGCGGTGGCGCGGCCCTGTCGATTCGCAATGTGACGGGGCAGCCAATCAAGTTCATCGGTGTCGGCGAAAAGTACGATGCGCTCGAACCTTTCCATCCGGACCGCATCGTCGGACGCATTCTTGGGATGGGCGATATCCTGTCGCTGATCGAAAAAGCGGAAGAAAAACTCGACAAGAAAAAGTCGGAAGAGTTCGCGAAGAAAGCACTGTCCGGCGACGGCTTCTCGCTTGAGGATTTTCGCGATCAACTTCGGCAGGTGAAGAAGCTCGGGTCACTCTCGAGCATCATGGGGATGATGCCGCGGATCGGGCCCTTCGCGAACATGCAGCAGGTAGCGGACAAAGTTGACGAGAAGCAGATCGTGCGCGTGGAAGCGATCATCAACTCGATGACAGCGTGGGAACGCGAGCATCACGAAGGCATCAATGGATCGAGGCGCAAACGTATTGCGCGCGGCTCCGGAACAACGATCCAGGAAGTGAACAACCTGCTACGACAGTATGCGCAGATGCGCAAGATGTTCAAGAGCATGTCGAAGCCGAGCTTCGCGAAACGCCTCGCGGGAATGAAGATGCCGGGGATGTAAACAAATCTATGTAAATAGATGTGTCGCATGGCACCAAGGCCGCCTTCGGGCGGCCTTTTCGTGTTAACAACGAATTCCTAAGCCGGGTGTTAGAAGAGTTAAGGTTGGCGTTGATGGTGCAGCCAAACAAAACTCGAGTTGCGGTAGCGCTCCTGGCGGTGCTGTTAATTTCCGGAGTTGTCGCAGGCCGCGGGAGGCATCTCGAGGGACGTCCATGTGTGCATCGTTCACGCGCCATGACCGCGGACGTTGTCTCCTTGCGAGGAGTCTTCTCCCCATTCGCACTCGCAAGCGTTGTCCTTCCCGCCTTGCCGGGCCTCGGCTTCTTCCACTCGGCAAGCGCGGGCCGCGGTCGTTATCTTTACGCGCCACTTTCCGCTCCCATAACGCGCCCGCCGCCACGCCTTTTGTAGCCGAATTATTCAGTTAATCAGCAAAAGCAGTCCCACTGAAACATTTGATGGGCGCAGCACAGGTGCGCGCCAGAGGAGAAATATCCATGAAGCGTTTTTCTGTTTTTTTCGTGTTGGTGCTGTTCGCAATAACTCTTTTCGCTGCTCTGCCCGTGTTAGCTCAGCAGGAGACCGTGATGGACGTGCATGTTGATAAGACGGTAGCTATTCCCGGGCACATTCTGCGGCCAGGAAATTACGTATTCCGTCTCGTGGACACATCAACATATCCCCCATATGTGCAAATCACCCGTTCCAAAGGTCAGGACCTCGGGTTCCTCCCGGTGTACCCAGCATGGCGTCCCCAAGCCGACGGCACGGAACTAGCGGTTTCGAAACCCGATCAGGCGGGGTTGGAGCACGTGAAGGCGTGGTACTTCCCGGGAGAGAAGTATGGGTACGAGTTCCTGTATTCGAAACGCGATGTGCGCAATGCTGACCTGCTCGCAGAGAGCATGCACAAGAAATCGACTGCCGGAATGTAATTGCCGCGTAACTCCCCCGCGCGGTCGCCCACCCCAGTGGTGTTGGGGTGGGCTTATTTCTTAGAATACGTACCAATGCGTACGCTTCGTGTACTTCTTTTCGTTGTCGCTGCGGCCAGCGTTCTGCTGGCTCAGGGCAGACCAGGCAAGCCAGCCAGAATGCAACCCACGGTCGCTGAGCAAACCGGCAAGGTTGAGTTCCATAATTCCGAGGTAACCGTCCGCGAACTCGACATCCCCGCCGGGGGATCCGAGGCGGTCAGTGCGGACACACACGATTACCTGCTTGTTTCTCTCGGCAACAACTCCCTTCGTGTCACCGGCTACCAAACCGATTTTGAGCTCAAGTTCGGCGATGGGGACATCCAGGTCGTGCAGGGCGGATGGCCGCACAAACTGGAGAATGAATCGAGCCATGCTGCGCAACTAGTGATGGTGGAGGTAGCGCGCAGCCTGTTCCCAAGATCTGCTCGATGTGGGCTTGGTTCCAAGGATTGTGCCGAGACCCGGTATGGGCAATCAGGGGCGGGCGAATATCGGCAGAGAACACTCTTTGAGACGGACACGGCTAATCTCTACCGGGTGAGCATGGGAGCGGGGGTGAACATGCATCAGCACGACGATGTCCGCCCGCATTTGCTCATTGCGCTTACGTCGTTTCAGGGCCACGCGGATAACAAAACGTTTTCGCTGCAGCCTCGGCAGGCCTTCTGGCACGACGGGAGTATTCACGAAGTGGGCAATGACGGGTCGGCCGAAGCCCGATTCTTGATCCTGGAACTAAAGAAAAAGTACTAAGGCCCGTAGCCATTCAGGCGATCCACTTAGGGGTGTAAATCGGTCATTCACCTGAGAAAAGAATCCGGGTAGCTGCTGCTTCAGCAGCACGTCTCTTTAGTGCCGCTGCTGAAATAGCACGACTTAGCGGAGTACCTGCTTGGGAACGATTCGTGCATTAGAAGAGGCGTGGTTAACCCCCAGGGAGGTTTAGTAAATGAAGAAGCTAGCACTCGCCACAGCGTTCCTGTTTGCGAGCAGTATGTTCGTTATGGCCCAGTCCACAACAAGTCCGTCCTCGACGGATCAGCAGCAGCCCAGCGCAACCAGCCCCAGCACTCAGTCTGCGCCTACCTCGACGATGCCGTCCGACCAGTCTGCGCAGCCATCCGATCAGTCTGCGCAGAGTAGCATGGGAAGTTCCTCGAGCAGTGAGCAGACGATCCAAGGTTGTTTGAGCCAGGGTGCCAACGGCTTCACGTTAGCCGATGCTTCCGGCACCACCTACAACCTGACAGGCGATACCTCGAAACTGTCGTCGCATGTTGGCGAACAGGTCGCTGTAAAGGGCACCCCGAGCTCGTCCGCAGCGTCCACCAGCGGTGCGGCAGGTAGCGAAGCGAGCAGCGCGTCTCCCAGCAGCGCTTCCGGCCAGAACTTCGACGTGAAGTCGGTGAAGCGCATCTCGAAGTCCTGCAGCACCAGCGGGAGCCCGTCCAGCAAGTAACGGAACCTAAATGCAGTGGGAACCGGGACCGCCAGGTGGCGGTCCTTTCTTTTGCTCGATACGGTGTCCGACTCCCGATCTCATGGCTTTTTGCTCCCGTCTTGCCAATTCCCGCAACTTCCCGGATAATAATGGTTTGCCACCAGTGTCAGCCGGACGTCTGTCCGGACCAGCCTGTGGTACTCCCGTGAATTCTGGGAAGCAGATCAGCGGGCGGACGTGCGCTCGTGATCCGTTAGGCTCTGAGAGCCCCCGAAATACGAAAGGAATTGTTCCTGTGCTGATGATTCGTTTGTCGCGCCGAGGCGCGCCCAAGAAGCCTGTTTACCGCGTGGTGGTGATCGAGAAGGACCGCGCCACCGATGGCCGCTCCGTCGAGGTGGTGGGCTTGTATAACCCACGCACGAGCCCGGCTACTATCGACCTGAAGCGGGACCGGATCGACTACTGGGTCTCGAAGGGCGCCAAGATGTCCGACACTGTAAACCGGCTCTATTCGAAGGTGCCGGCCGCACCTGCGTCGGTCGCATAGTCTAAAGTTGTAGAAGAGACCGACATCTGCTAACTGCGGCAGATGTGGGGCGCGGAACGGCACCATTGGGAGGTCGATTCCGTTGAGAGGTCCATATGCCCGGTGACGTTCGCATGCTGGTGGAGCACTTGGCCAAGAACCTGGTCGAAGCGCCCGATGCTGTTTTCGTGGACGTATACGAAGAAGATGGTGGCGTCGAGATTGAACTCGAGGTCGCTGAAGAGGACATGGGCCGCGTGATCGGCCGATCGGGACGAACGGCGCGTTGCTTACGGACCATCATCAACGCCGCCGGGCAGCGTGCCGACAAGCGCTACTCGCTGGATATTCTCGACTAGCGTGGCGGAAGAGTTCATCACCGTGGCGCGGGTTGCGAAGACCCAGGGACGCCGCGGCGAAGTGGCCGCCGACCTGTTTACGGATTTTCCCGAACGCTTCGAAGAGCGCCGCCACCTGTGGGCTTTGCTCAGCGACGGCAAGCGGCGCGAGTTGGACCTGGAAGAGTTCTGGCCTCATAAGGGCCGCATGGTTTTCAAGTTCGCCGGAATCGATTCGATCGAAGACGCAGAAACGCTGATCGGATCCGAAATTCAGATTCCGGCGGCGCAACGGGCCGAGTTGGAAGAAGGCTCCGTGTACATCAGCGACCTGAAAGGGTGCGTCGTAACGGCGCGCAGTGGCAACGAGCCGCCCCGGTCACTGGGCAAGATCGATGACGTGATCTTCAGCGCGGGCGAGGCCCCGCTGCTCGAGATTCGCGAGGGGAAGAAGGAATACCTGATACCCTTCGTCGAGGGCTTCATCGAGAAGATGGATTTGAAAGGGCGTGAAATCACGCTGGTCGTCCCCGAGGGAATGCTGGAGTTGGACGCTCCGCTGAGCAGGGAAGAGAAGGAGCGGGCCCGCCGGGGACAGCAGGAAGACTGAGGCACACGGAAATGCGGTTCGACATCGTAACCATTTTTCCGGATTTCTTTCGTGGGCCTCTGGATTACGGCATCGTGCGCAGGGCGCGCGAAGCCGGGCTCATTGAAATCACGATCCACGACCTCCGGTCGTTCACACATGACCGTCACAGAACGGTTGACGATCGCCCGTTTGGCGGCGGCGAAGGCATGGTGCTTAAGCCGGAACCGATCTTCGAATGCGCGGAAGTGCTGAAGTTGCGTCCGCGCGACGATCGCGTTGCCGGAACAGCGAACGAGACGATGATCTCGCTCTCGGCACAGGGCAGGATGTTCGGCCAGCCGATGGCGCAGGAATTGGCGAAGTTGCAGCGCGTCGTTCTTCTGTGCGGACGTTACGAGGGAGTGGATGAGCGGGTAAGCGACCACCTCGCGGATCGCGAAGTCTCTGTCGGAGACTTCGTGCTGAGCGGCGGCGAACTCGGCGCGGCGATCATCATTGATGCGGTGACGAGGCTCCTGCCGGGAGCACTCGGAAACGCGGCCTCTGCATGGACGGAGTCGTTCAGCACCGCGGAGGCTGAACCGGTTTTCGAGCCGGACGGGAAGCCGGCACCGGATTCGACGATCGCTTCCGGCGGCTTACTGGATTACCCGCATTACACGCGTCCCGCGGATTTTCGCGGAATGCCGGTTCCCGAAGTTCTGCTGAATGGGAACCACGACGAAATTCGGCGATGGCGGCGTCGCCGCGCGCTGGAGAAGACATTGAGGAATCGTCCGGACCTGCTGGAAAAGGTTCGGTTGAGTGAAGAAGATCAGGAACTGCTGGCAGAGTTGAATGCCGGGCGTTCCAATTGACTTTGAATTGCGGCGCCTTGCGCCAAGAAGAGGAAAAGAAAATGGCTACATCACCGATCATTACGAAGTTGCTGGCCAAGGCACAGCGTACCGACCTTCCTGAATTTCGCCCGGGCGACACCGTCCGCGTGCAGGTGAAGATCAAGGAAGGCGACAAGGAGCGGCTGCAGGCCTTCGAAGGCACCGTTATCAAGCGCGCTAACGGCGCGCAGCCTAGCTTTACCGTCCGTAAGATCAGCTTCGGACAGGGGGTCGAGCGTATTTTCCCGCTGCAGTCGCGGGTTATCGACAAGATTGAAGTCGTGCGCTCCGCGAAGGTTCGTCGCGCGAAGCTTTACTACCTGCGCGCCCTGCGCGGCAAGGCCGCCCGTCTGCGAGAAGTAGAATAAAGAAGACTGACGATGGACGAATGTCGGATTGACGATTGATCTCGTCGGTCCGGCATTTTTGTCATGCTGAGCAACCGCGAAGCATCCCTTCCGTTCGACAACCCCGGTTCGCGCTAAACTATCGTCATCGTGCGTCGTCGTAAGCTCCTCACCGTGGATCCCAAGACCGGCAAAGTCCTTTCGCCTGCAGCCGCCAAGTTGCGGCTGCTGAAGCGACTTAAGTGCACTCTTAAATTCGAGAAGATCGCTTGGGCTTCGGGAGCGAAGCTGGTTGCGGGAGTGGACGAAGTTGGGCGCGGATCTCTATTCGGACCCGTGGTTGCCGGGGCGTGCATTCTCGATCGAAGCTATCGGATTCGTGGGCTGCGTGATTCCAAACTGCTGCCTGAACCCGAACGCAACGCGCTTTACGAGAGGATTCGCGAGCATTCTATTGCGTATGCCGTGGCAGCGGTTGACGTCGCGCGGATCGACCAGATCAATATCTATCATGCGTCCCTGCTGGCCATGAAGCTGGCGGTTGCGCAACTCTCGCCGCAGCCTGATCACCTGCTACTCGATGCCGTCAGGATCGACTACGAGTGTCCACAGACGAAGATTATTCATGGCGATGCTCTCTCAGCTTCTATCGCTGCGGCGTCCATCGTGGCCAAAGTCGAACGCGACGCGATGATCCGAGCCTGGGACCCGATTTATCCTGAGTATGGTTTGGCGAGCAACAAAGGCTATAGTGCACCGAAGCACCTGAAGGCTCTGCGCGAGATTGGGCCGTCTCCACTGCATAGGCAGTCGTTTGCGCCGGTGTGGACGAATTCACCCACGCAAGAACTGCTGGGATTCATGCAGGAAGAAGATGTTGCGACCGCCGACCTGGAGATCGTTGCCGAAGAGAGCGCCAATCCAGAAGTCGCGGACGAGGAGCTTATTCCAGTTCCAAATGGAAGCGAGTGAGCAGTTGACCCTTCGGCGAAAGCACTTCCATCACCAGCCGGGCATCGACCGGGAACTCGCCCGTGTCGAACGAAACGCGATAGACGCGCTCAGCGTAAGGAATATCCGCCGGCACACCGATCAGCTTTACGGAACTGGGCTGCAACTCGGTTATATGTAATCCGCGGAACGACTTCAGGCGGAAGCGCAATCCCAGTAGAAATGAATTTATGCCGCCGGATTCTTCGATGGTATAGCTGTCCACCGACAGCAGGGCGGGCTCAATCGCGCTCGCAGTAATGCGAAAAGTCACCTGTTTTGGATAGTTCTTCCAGACGTCACCGGCAGCATCGATTACGAAGGGCGATTTTTGCACTCGGGATATTTCGAGCCGGTTGAAGCTTTGATCCTCGATACAGCCTAGCAGAAGAAACTTCTTTCCCGAGGGTTTAAGGGTAATCTGTTCTGCTCCCAGAGGGAGGGGCGTTTTCATCCAGAAGACGCGGGCACGAGTGTCGCTGCTTGGAGCCTGGGCTAGTAGCGGCAGCGAAGATGCCAGTGAAAGCAGGATCATCGGCAAGCATCGAATTATGCGGGAGTATGACATCGAGCGCTCCCCGTGGTACACGAATAGAGATGCAGGAGGCACGCTCCGCGCGGGCCGGAAAGGGAAAGAAATGCTGCGGCTGCTCTGCGTTACTGCCCATCCCGATGATGAGGCTGGACTTTTCGGAGGTACGCTGCTGCTGTATCACGAGCGGGGAGTTAAAACGCATGTGATCTGCCTGACGGCGGGCCAGGCGGCAACGCATCGGGGCGGGCACGAGGGGCTGGATGAGCTGGCGGCAGTGCGCCGACAGGAGTTCGCCGCTTCGTGCGCGCATCTCCAAGTCGATAATTGCGAGGTTCTAAACTTCCGCGATGCGCACCTCGACCAGGAAAATCTGTACGAGGTCGTCGAGGAGCTCGTTCTTCGCTTTCGAAAGATTCGCCCACACGTGGTGTTGACTTTTGGTCCGGAGGGAGCAGTCACGGCGCATACGGATCATGGGATGGCAGGAGTGTTTGCGACGCTGGCATTTCAATGGGCTGGGCGGACGAACCGTTATCCCGAACAACTGAATGGAGCACTACAACCGTGGCGGGCTCAGAAACTGTATTACGGGACCTCCGAGTTTATTCTGCCGGAGCGGCAACCGGTCGCACTTCCGCCAGCATCCACATTTATCGATATAGGAGATGCGAACCTCAGCCGCAAAATTGAGGCTTTCAAGAAGCACACGACGCAGTCGCCGTTGTTCGAACTATTCGATACTCACACACGCAAGCGCGGACACCAGGAACGCTTTGCTCTTGCTGCCCGCGCGACCCCCAGCGAAATCAGGCGAGAGGCAGATCTGTTTGAAGGCGTTGCAGACGATTACGCCTGATCCGGATCGTTGAACGAGGATCTTAGCGCGGCGCGCAATGAGGAGCGCGGACCTCGGGACCCCCGATACACATCGGCGCAGTTGGCCACCGCCTGATTGAGTTCGCACGAGAATGCGAGGTCGGCGAAGCAGTTGGAGGGTTCTACAGCATGCATCCGCTGTAAGACTCTGCCGTTCACAAACAGGAACCTCGTCGACCATGTTTATTCGATCTATACTGCTCACGGATGCCCAGCCGACAGAACACTTATCTGTTCGCCACCGACTTGCACGGTCAGCGGAACCGATATGAGAGTCTGTCGGAAAAGATCAGCGCTGTTGAACCAGCAGCATTGTTTTTGGGCGGAGACCTGCTCCCACACCGACTGGAAGACACATTCATTGAGCAGGTCCTGATCCCGGGGTTCGCCGCTCTAAAAGCTCGAATGGCCGATCGATACCCACAGGTCTACCTCATCCTGGGCAATGATGACCCCCGAATATTCGAGTCAGCAATCCAAGAAACCGAGGAGATAGGTCTCTGGTCCTATGTGCACAACCGAAACGTCTCGATGGGGAAATACTCCCTTTATGGATATGCGTGTGTGCCGCCCACGCCATTCCTGCTGAAAGATTGGGAGCGATATGACGTGTCACGCTACTGCGACCCAGGCTGCGTTTCCCCGGAAGACGGCATTCGAACCGTGGCCGTCGACAACGATGAGATCAGGTGGGGGACTATCGAAAACGATCTGACTCGACTGACCGGGTTGGATGATATGCGCCGAGCTATCTTCCTCTTTCATTCACCACCGTACGACACGGCGCTGGATCGTGCCGCGCTGGATGGAAAGTTCGTGGATCATGCGCCGCTGGACGTTCACGTGGGCAGCATTGCCATTCGTCGATTCATTGAGCAAAAGCAACCACGTCTCACAATGCACGGCCATGTTCACGAGGCTGCTCGAATTACCGGCGAGTGGATGACGACAATTGGAAGAACTGTTTGTATCAGCGCTGCGCACGACGGCCCGGAGCTAGCGCTTGTCTCCCTTGATTTGGAAAATCCAGAAAACTCTACAAGGGAATTGATCTAGCCCTGGCCCATCGGGAGCTTCCTGGCAGGATCCGTGATGGCGTCGATCTTCACGGCAAAGCTGCTGCGCTCCTCGATGTCCTTATCCGTGATCAGGTGGACATCCAGCAACCCGTCAGTGCGATAACCGGTGCGCCAGAAATTGAGTTCACTAAGACAGGTGCTCCAGCCGGTGAGCCACATCAGGAGATCGTTCTCTTGCTGCTCCGTGCCGTCGAAGTGAAGCATGATATCGATATCGCTGCCGGGGCCTGCGCTCGCGTTCTTGGTACTACCGATGAGGTAAAAAGATTTGACTCCGAAGCGCGCTGGGTCAATTTGGGCTGCAATGCGCTGTGCCATGCGGAAACGCCATCTCCAGTGGTCTTCCGCGGGACGCTCTACCGTGATTTCGTCCGGCGCGGGTTGCTGCGATCCCTTGGTCGGGACCGCGAAGAAAGCTACAGCGTGTTCAAGGTCGGCATTCATCAACACGCGCAGAATGAGGCCGTTCATTACGCTCGGAACGTCGATCACGTGTAACGTTTCAGCAAGGTTTGCGAAATCCGGCAACAGTTCGGGAAGCAGATTGCGCGCCCGCTTCAGGAAGGATTCCTGGAAGACCGCCTGAGGGTCATCCGGGTAGAGGGGGAGATACCGGATGGATGCTTCCACCAGATCCTGGAAGAAGTGGGTACCGAAAGAAAGGTCCGGGATGTAATTCCCCCGTTGGCGGGCCACCTCGATCAGCATGCTGCTGTTATTGATATCGGAATATGTGACGGGAACGCCGAGTCGTATGTCGCCGCGACTGCCCCAGCGCCCCGGTCCGATCAGGATGAATTGCCGCTTGGGGAGAAGCTTGTTCAGTCTACTTACGGCCTCACCGACCTCACGCATCTGGGCGACTCCCAGGTTGGAATAGCCCTCCAGGTCTACGTAAACAATATGGGTCACGTCGGGAACACGCCCGTTGGAAATGAATCGATGCGCGGAAAACAGGATGCGGTCATCGGGAATATTCTGCGGGATCGGCGCTGGGAGAGAGTCGCCGCCGAAACTCTCAGGACGACACTGAACCAGATAAAAATCATTGCCGTCGAAAGCGAATTCCAGGTCTACCGGTGTTCGAAGCTTCGCCTGCAACAGGTTCAGGAGTTCACGCACCTGCACCACGAATTTGGTGTTCCTGATCAGGCCTTCGAATGTGAAGACCATGTCATCGTTTCGGAAGTCCAGCACGCCGATCGGTTGCTCGACCCGGTCATCTTTGACGATCGAAACGAGGTTCCTGATCTGCGGGTATAGCTCGCCGTACTCTCGCAGGAGGTCAACCGCGTTAATTGTCTCGAAGGTGTTCGCCTCCAGGTTAAGCACGTCTATATGCTTCGGCGAGTACTTCTGGATTTCGTCGACTGTGACATTGGCGCGCAGGTTCGGCTGACCCGGCGCAATCAGGACGGGATAATCGTCAGAAACGCGATCAACTGCCCGTGTGCCAAGGCCCGGAACCATCCGAATCAGGCCATCCCCTCTTTGAATACGCGGCGACCAACGAAATTCGTTATTGCTGAAAGCCACGCCTGAGCAAGCCGGGATGAAGTATCTGCCGACGCGCTGGCCGACGACCTCCTGGACCATGACCCCCATTTCCTCGTGCACATGCAACAACCCACGCTCGGTGCGGTACTCGGTGGGGTCGGGACCGAAAATAGATGCGTATACCTCCGCGATGGCGTCCATGAGGGCGGTCAACCGCTCCTCTTTGGTTCCCTGGTTTGCGAGAAACAAGCTCTTGTACTTCCCCGAAAATGCTGAGCCCGAGCGATCCTCCAGCAGGCTGGAACTGCGCACGATGATAGGACGATCCCCGAAGTCATCGAGCGCGACCGCGAGTCCCTTGATGAACTCAGTTGGGAATGAAGAATTTTTAAACAGCGCGACCAGGTGGGGGTACTCCTGGCGAATTCGATCGATATCGGAATACTTGCGGCTCAGAACTTCCTCGAGATCGTTGTGGTGAACGAAGTTGAGAATCCAGTCCGAGGTGATGTACCAGGTTTTCGGAACCTTGATAGCCCGGAGCAATTCGCCTGCCTCCGGAGACTTGTCAATGATTTTCCTGGCGAGAAACAGCCCGGCGCTCTTTCCACCCAGCTTTCCGTGGCACCGCGGTGGATAGATGATCCGGTCTAGAAGTTCATAGAGGTCCTTGATCTCGATGAACTGTTCCGCAACACTGATGAAGTCAATGCTCTCGGAAAAGAACCGCCGGATCAGCGAGACACGAAGGCTCTTCTGAGTTGCGGTGGAGAGTTCACTTTCATCGATTGCCGTATGTTCGTAGCGTTCCAGGGCCTCGATGATGTCGCCCAGCGGCGTGTCCTGGTTCTCCAGGGCATTGACCAGGAAACTCGACTTGTCTTCCTTGATCCATGTCGTAACCAAGTCGAGGATTTCCGATTCGTCGAGGTATTCGCCCGCGATCCGGAAGGCGTCCCGGGTGAGGTCGGGTGCGTTCCTGGGGCCCCTCTGCAGAGGTCTATTATCGTCGGCGGCGGATCCGTTTACGAGCAGGCTTCCGATTCCGTCTCGCTGCAACAGTTCGCGCGCCTCGTGAATACCCCGCCAACTCAAGTGATTGATGAGCTTGCGGGAGATCCTCTTCAGCAGCACCGGATCAGTTTCACGGAGGAACTCGAGGACTACGCGCCACTCGTGCCTTTCTTTGCCGATGGCGTCGGAAGTCTCGATCCAGTCGCGATGGGCCATACGCAACCTGCGCTGAATGATGGTACTGGCGATTCGTTCCGCGATGGTTTCGATGAGTTTCCGCTCTTCGTTTAAGAATGGGCCTTCGTCGGCATGTGGCATCTGCTTGCTATAGAAGACCTCGACCGTCCCGATGGCCTCACCTTCCACGACAATCTTCGCGGTTTGCACCCAGGGCGTACGACGGAAACCGACGGGCGCAATGGTCGTATCTTCGATGGTGATACACGCTGAACAGATATCGCAGTATTGCCAACCGTGCGGCACGATTTCGATAATCTGCCGCAGAACCTCGTCAAGCGGCCGCTCGCTACCGCTGTTGAGGAGGTCGTCAACCCGGTAAAGGCAGTTCAGTTCCTTAGCGCGCTCGCGTAGCGCCTGCATGATATGGATCAGTTGGGCTTCGTCATGTTTCATGCTTGAGGTGCCTCATTCGCAAGCGGCCGAATGATGCCGCGGCCGTGTCGTCCATCCACGCGTATGCTCAATGGCTCTGTCACCCGGACGTGACGCAAATGAGCTGTCTCCCGCCGGAGGGACTGTCCATTCAGCCACTCCCAGTTGACCTGGTACGGACCATCGTAGCGCAGCATGAAATACTTGGCCTCGAAACTGGAAAGATTGTGGAAGAAGTGCGAACCCTGGCTGAGTTCAACGTTCATGTTGGGAAGCGTGGACTCAACGATCGTCTTCGCGCCTGAGATCTGGCTCCAGTCGACGGGTATTCCGAGGGATGGGTGCGAACTGCCCCACCGGCCAAATCCGATCAGCAGATACGGCCGTCCTTCCTCGCGCAAGCTCTTGTTGATTTCGTCGATCTCCTGAGCGATCGCAGGGGTATCTTCGGGAGCGAAGGTGTCTGGACGAACGAAGACAATGTCGCGAATGTCGTCAACCACTCCGTTGCCGAGTGCCCGGTCAGAGGCGATGATCGCCGTCGGGTCATGCAGATCGTCATCGGTGATGCTGACGGTGGCTTGGGAGACTATGATCGGCCGGACCTGCAGAAATCCGAGGCGCAGTTTCCGCGCGCCACCTTGCAAGGTCTGCAGCGTCAGCGCGAACTCGATCTCCACTTTTTGATTCAGGGCATGTTCGGTAGCGTGCATCAGCGATGTGATGACGTAGTTGACCGGCAGTTGCTCATAGACCAACAGAGGGGCAAAATTCACAATGCGAGGGCCTTTGTCGTTCATTCCGGGGACCACGCGGTCGCGCTCGGGATCAAAGGTGGAGACAAGCGGCCAAAGGACCTCGTCGGTCTCCGCCGCGCCAAGATCGGGGTGCACCATGTATTCCGTCTCGCTGACGGGATCATAAGCGGGCGGCTTGCCCATGTTCACCGCCCAGAAGCGAGTCTGAGTTCCTTCCATCAGTTCATCCATCGAGCCAAATGGAGGAGAGACTTTCGGGAACTCGGGCGAATACGTCCATGTGCAGTCGCCGTCAACGATGGTCTTTCCCAACCCCACGGCGAGACTGACGACGCCATGCTCCGGCAGAGCCGGCGCCATCGGGTAGTAGTTGTAGGAACGGGCGACACCGGAAATATCCGGATAGAACCGGTCTCCGTGCCTTAGTCCAACAATCTCCTGGATGATGACGGCCATCTTTTCATCTTTGGCGGCGCGGCCCGTGGTCTGGATATACTCGCGTGCCTCCCTGAAGAATGTGGAAGCGTAGACGCACTTGATCGCCTCAACCAGTTTTCGGAAACGAGTGTCGGCATCCATCTGGTTGTTGGGGATCATTTTGGTGGCGTAAACGCCCGCAAACGGTCTTCCCAACCTATCTTCCAGCAGGCTTGAAGAACGAACTGCCAAGGGCGTCTTCACCTGCTCGCTGAGGGCGCGGAGGTCGCCGAGAAGTTCAACCGGTAACTGCGCATTCTGGAATGCATGCCCGATCCTGTCGTCGGACATGCTGTTGAACGCCAAGTCGAGCAATTTGTTCTGTTCGAGAAATTCGTCGAAGAAGCCCGTAGCGACGACGGCAAGCGTGGGGACCGTTATTTCGATTCCGGCGGGCAGGCCCAGTTCGGGCAACTGGGTAGCCAGCAAGTCTCTCATCAGGACAAGACCGCTGGCTTTTCCGCCAATGTCGCCTTTGCCAATTCGGGTAAAGCGGAAGGTGCCGTCCCAGAACTTCCGATCAAATGCCGGCAACTCTGCTGTGACCAGTTCCGGGCTTTTCATCGGCACCTCCCATGAATTGCGAAGGATTAGACCCAACCGCGGTCGTGGCACGCCTGGGCGACCCGGCCAATCGCAATGGCGTAAGCGGCATCGCGCATATAGAGGTTCTGCCGGTGCGCCAAATCCGATACCGCGTAATACGCTGCCGTCATCTTCACATCAAGTTTCCCAAGGACCTCGTCCTTCTCCCAGAAGTAATTCATATTGCTCTGAACCTGCTCGAAATAGCTGCAGGTTACGCCGCCGGCATTCGCGAGGAAGTCCGGGATGAGCCAAATCCCACGTTCCTGGATAACTATGTCGGCTTCGGGCGTGGTCGGGCCGTTCGCGCCCTCGACGATGATTTTTACCTTCTGGCTGATCCTGCCGACATTCTCTCCGGTGATCTGGTTTTCCAAGGCGGCGGGAATGAGCACATCGACATCCTGTTCAATCCACGCCTCTCCGGGGAGGAGTTCATATCCCAGTTCCTTGGCCTTTTCCTTATTAATGCCGCCGAACTTGTCGGTGATCTTCAGCAACTCTTGAAGATCGATTCCGGAGACCTTGCGATACGTATAAGAGCATTGATCGGCCTGGTCCCAGCAGGAAACTGAAATGACACGACCTCCGAGACGAACGTACAGTTCGATGGCGTAGCGGGAGACGTTACCGAATCCCTGCACGCTGGCACTGGTGTTTTCGACTTTCATCCCGAGTTCCTTCATCGCTTCACGAAGGAGAAACACGACTCCGTAGCCAGTCGCTTCCGTGCGTCCCTGCGATCCGCCCATCCCAACTGGTTTGCCGGTGATGAAGCCAGGAAAACGTCCGCCCTGTATTTTCTCGAATTCATCGAGCATCCAGAGCATGTGTTGAGAGTTGGTCATGACGTCGGGCGCCGGGACATCGATCGTCGGGCCAACATTGTTGACAACCTGCCGTACCCATCCGCGGCAAATCTGCTCCTGTTCGCGCATGCTGAGGTTATGCGGATCGCAGATTACGCCACCCTTCGCGCCGCCTAGCGGAATGTCGACGACCGCGCACTTCCACGTCATCCACGTCGAGAGGGCCCGGACTGTGTCGACCGTCTCCTGGGGATGAAACCGTATGCCACCCTTGGCTGGACCGCGTGCGTCGTTGTGCTGCACCCGGAAGGCACGGAAGACCTTCACCGTGCCATCGTCCATGCGAACAGGAATTGCAAAGTGGTACTCGCGCAGAGGGTAGCGCAAGAGGTCCCGCGTCGGTTGGTCGAGACCGAGATACTCGGCTACTTTATCAAACTGCGCCTGGGCAATTTCAAAGGAATTAAGGGCCTTGGTGGGCTTTGCCGGGTTAGCCTTCGCATTGGGGGCTACCCTCTCGGCCACAATACTTGACATGAGAATCTCCTTGAAGCGTAAGAATCCCTGAACGAGACACCTCGCTCTATTCAACTGTCCCACTCCGAAATATCGTGCACTGTGATGGATGCCACTGAGGTGGGTGACGTGCTACCAATGCCGGCGGCATTCCAAGAACTCGCATGAAGATTGCCGGTGGTCAGTTGTCTTCGCTCTATTCCTAAACCCAACAAAACAACCGCCGAAAATAGCGGCTTGGCCAAACACCGGGTCGTGAAACACTCCCCGGAGTGGTGCGATCATAATCAGCGTGGGGGAAGATTCCGAAACAACACAGTGCCCACGCTCATTTCAAGTTCATGCGCGCAAGCAACGCCTCGTACCGCGGATGTCCTCGAAGTGATCGTCCCCAAAGCACCTCGAACGATTTCAACCAGATTAGCGAAGCATCGCGCACTTCATATGCTCTCTCTAATAGGTGAAACGCTCGCTCCATTTGTCCCAGCCCCGCTAGAATGAACCCGAGCAGATTGGGTGCGATGTATCGATCAGCACTAAGGAGTTCCAATTCCCGCAAAACTTCCAGGGCATCGCTGCGACGCCCTGCCCGTGCGTACACATTTCCCAGTACCCCCTTTGGAAAGGGTTCGGGCGCCAGTCTCACCGCTGTCTCTGCCTCTATTACTGCTTCGTCGAACCGGTTTTCCATTACTAATGCCAGTGCGAGCACCTCACGAGCAAACCAATAGTTAGGGTCCATGAGCAACGTCTGGCGTAGTTGCTCAACTGCGGCAGTTGCACGGCCCGCCAGGACCAGCGTCCAGCCCAATAATACGTTAGAGAGCAACGATAACGGGTCCAGTTCGCAGGAACGCTTCCACGCAGCAATTGCTCTTTCCTGGGATCCGAGCGCCTCGTACACCGTCCCGAGCCCGTCATAACCCATCGCATAGTTGGGACTAAGCGAAAGTGCATGCTGAAAGGCGGCCTCCGCACCTTGCCAATCCCACTCGTAGTACACCTTTATCCAGCCGCTTAGAAAATGTGCCTCAGGCAAATCCGGATCGAGTTCAAGTGCCTTTTGCACGGCAGGTTGCATGATCTTGTTGGCTTCCGCCGGAGCGATGGCCTCTGCTACGGGGCTCGCTAGAAGCGCAATAGCGTCCGCCAGGCCGGTGTAGGCGAGGGCGTACGTGGAATCCGTTGCAATTGCCTCTTGCATGTACGCGATCGCCATCCGCAAACCGTTCTCTGACGTACGCGCATGGCAAAAACGACCCTTTAAGTAGGCTTCGTGTGCCTCCGGGTTGACGCTTCGTGAACGTGTTAGTTGGGCCCGTTCCTTATCTGTAAGCGTCACCTGAATTTCAGCGGCAATTGCGCGGGCGACTTCGTCCTGCAGTGTCAAAACATCACGAAGACATCGATCATAGCTGCGTGCCCAGAGATGTTGGTCGGTAGCTGCGTGAATCAGTTGGACTGAAATGCGCACTCGCTCGCGATCTCGCATCACAGAGCCCTCTACTACTCCCTCAACTTTCAGTGCCGCTGCGACTTCCGGTAACGAAAGCGCCGTGTCCTTATATTTCATTGCTGTTGTGCGCGAGATCACGCGCAACGCCCCAATCTGTGCTAACCGTGTAATGAGGGCTTCAGTCGTACCATCCGCAAAGTACTGCTGCTCAGGATCACCAGTAAGATTGGCGAGCGGTAATACCGCCAGAGAGCGGATGTTTGTTACCGCTGGACGAACGTCAAGCGCGAGACGATAGCCGCGGCGCGGGACAGTCTGGATGACCTGTTCGTCGCGGAAGATGTGCCTGAGCTGCCAAATGGCGTGAGTTAGAACGTGCTCGGTAATAAAGGTTTCCGGCCACACTTCTTGCAGAAGTTGTTGCTTGGAAACAGTGGTACCTGCATGCCGCGCCAGACACACCAGCACCAGCATGGTCTTGGGCTCGAGATGGAAATGGTTATCGCCGCGCGAGAGCAGTCCCAGGCTCGGCTGGATCAACCACTCGCCGATGACGAATTCGCCGTCCACAAATGCGGCGGCCGGTACTTCCGCCGGGGATTGCATCGCAGGCTCCTGTGAGCCGGGACAGCACGCCCATTGTACTGCCGCCTTGCTTGGTTGCGTCCCCCGAATCCACACCAAACACTCAGATTCTCCTCAGGACTCCAGCACGGCTCTGTTGTACAAGTCTCTTGAATACCGTCGTAACCCGCATTGGGTAGGAATATCCGCCAAAGGAGGTCATTATGCGGAGCCTTGCTATAAGTCTGCTTGAATTCCTCGTTATGGTTGCGGTTTTGCCAGCCGCTGCGCAGGATTGCTCTCTCAACACCATCACCGGTACGTATGTTTTCCGCTACACCGGGGAAAGCTTCCTCGGTGGATTGCCGGCGCCTCCGAGCGCCGAACCGGGGCCGGGGACCATCCCGGTGCACTCAGCGGGTCTGTACGCCAGCGGTGTGATTGTTGGCGTGTTTACGATTCATCCGGACGCCAGTGTCGATTTCAAGTACTGGTCCACCATCGGATCCTGGAGTTCGATGCGGACCGGTGTGACCGCCAGCGGAAGAATTCTCGACATCGCGCCTGATCGCACGGAGGACGGTGTTGTACTGGGGTGCGCCGGGATCGTCGAATACCAACCTTTCGGCACGTCGCTGGTGCACAAAGATAAGTTCTTTGTTCTGGACAACGGCCGCGAAATAAGGAGCCTGCCTGTCGAGACCCCGGCTTTCCCAACAGTTGCTTCGCTCGGCGTAGCGCATCGCATTCACCGCAGCGGCGATACCGCCCCGCGGTGCAGCGCGAACTCAAGTCGCGGCTCGAATCTCCTCACGTGCCCTGGTCCGTTGTTCAGTCCGACTGGAGCCTTTCAGACTGTGGGTTCGGCGGCAGTGATTGATGTCCGTATCCTCGAAAACGGGATTATGACGGGAGCTCTCCACAACCGATCTGCGTCCCAGGTCACGTCGACGCCGCTCAAAGGGTATCGCGAGGTGAACGCCGATTGTACTGGGGAAGGTTGGTTTTCCGCGCCGCAATTCGCTCCTGGCGCCATCATTCGCTACATGTTCGTCCTGTATGACGAAGGCAAGCAGGGCTTTGCGCTTCCGCTGGAACTCTATTACGAGAACAGCAAGACAACGGTCGCGTACCCGCCTGTCTCGTGCGACATGACACGGGTGAGTGAATAGTGAACGGAAGAGCCGGCGCTCCTCTCCGTCAGGAAGGCAAAGGCGATATCGAATTTACCGAAGGTACCGGGTAAGGGTCGTCTTTGCACACGGCTAGGTACTACGCCCTCTCCGACTCGAGACTCTTCAATGTACCGAGTTGTACAAAACTTATCGATCGGTTAACAAGGCGAGGGCAGTCCGTGGATCCAACTGATCGACCTGCTGATTACAGCGGCTCGACCGGCGTGAGGGTGTAATGAAACAGGCTTCAAGACCACGGTGCTGATGACAATTGCCACCGTCGTATTGCGGAGATTGATTTATCCAAGGGTTGTGACCGGCATAGCGCAGCTAATTTTCCGGCCAAAGCAAATGGCCAAAAGGAGGTTAAATTCCAGCGTCCGGGTCCAGTTCAGGGCTGCCCTGCAATTCATACTCGGATTTGTCCAGGGCGTGGAGCAGCTGTCGAGTAGGGTCGAAGATCCAGTTCAGCAATAGTTGAATGAAAAGGAGTGCGGCAAAGCCGGTTGCCAAAAAGAAACCGTACTTCGGATCACCGAGGGAATCGCTGATTGCGCCCATCGCTAAAGGCCCAACAACCGCTGCAACACAAGTAAAAAACAGAATGACGCCTGAAACCGCACCGTGTTCCGACTTGCGAAAGCAACTGATGCCTTTGGAGTTGATCGTTGGATAGATTACCGACATGAATAGGCCGGAGAGCGGAAGGAGAAATACCGCCATCGACATTCCATGAACCATGCTCAACACAAAGCAGACGAGGATAGCGGCGCTGAACACGGTCGTAACCGCGGCCCAGTTCAGTTTTGCCAGCATCCACGAGCCAACAAATCTGCCTGCTGCACGAAGCATGAAGAAGATCGAAATGGCGTAAATCGCAATAAAGCTCGAGTCGTGCCGCGCTGCCAAAAACGTTGGCATCCATACATAGACAGCGCTTTCGACGGTGACGTACAGGAAGATAGCCCCCGAAAATCCGAGAGCGTAGGGATTCTTCATCATCGCCATTGTGTGCTTGAGTTTGACGGGCTCGCTGCTCGCTTTCGTTCGAGGGTACTTAACCAGCAAGGCTGTGATGATAAGGAGCACGCACAAGGTTCCGGCAATGACGTACAACCACTTCCACGATGTCCCGGCAGCCAGTAGCCGCGCCACAATCGCCGGTCCGATGATCGCGCCTACGGCAAAGAATCCTTCAACGGTATTCATCGTGGAAGTATGTTCGGTCGTCGATTTCGTGATGTCACCGATGAGGGCGAGTGCACCAGTTTTGAAGATGCCAATAGCAATTCCCGAAATCGCCAGCAAGACTACGAAAAAGAGGAAGGAATTGCCTACGGCAAAAAGATAAGAATTGAGCGCGAACAGCACCAAGCCCAGAATGATGCTGGTTTTGCGTCCTAATTTATCCGCAAGATAACCGAGGAAAAAGGCTGCGAATGCGATTCCCGACATGGCGGCGTAGTGGAACGCACCACCGACCGTCATGCTCAGATGAAACTCCTTGATGACCTCCGGGATGATTACGCCCACTGAATCGGTCGTCATGGCAAACATCATGAACATGAAGAATGTAAGCCAGCGAATTGCGGTCAGGTTTTGGCGAGCGGGCGCATTCATGGAGTGTCCTTTGCGGCAGTGGCGCGGACAGCCGTTGCTTCCCACAGACCGCGAGAATCTTGTCTGGCGGGATCGGTTGAATAGGTAACTGTGGCGCTGGGTTTAGCAAAATCTACGGCCAGTTTCGCCCAGTGATCATCCTTCGTCCACGTGATCATTAGAATCTCATCCGATGGCATCTGGATCTCCGCCTGGCCCGCGAATGACGGATGGGTATTCCGCAGCCGGATGAGATCAAACAGCTTTTCTACCACCGCTGTGTGCACCGCAGCCTGTATCTCAGCCTGGGTGTAGTAGTGACGGTTGATGTCGCGGCCAACCTGCGAGCGGGCAAGGAGTTCCATGTCATTGGTCGTAGCAAGAAGACCGACGTAATAAACTTGCGGAATTCCTGGGACAAAGAACTGCACTGCCCGAGCGAGGAGGTACTCATTCTCGCGGCGCCCGAGCGCGTCATAATATGTGCAATTCACCTGGTACAGATCCAGGTTGTTTGCCGCGGCCCCTGTCGCTTTGAGGCTCTCTCCGTTGCTTCGCGCGTGAATCGTCTCGACTAATGTATTGATTTCTTTCGGCGTCAGAAGTCCCGGCTCACCTTCGCTGCCGGCACCTACATCAATGACTCCGATCCCATCATGCGTATCGAGGACGGTGACGCAATTGTTGGGTCGCACTTGTAACCACTGTCCAAGTGCTCGCCCATTTCCGGTAAAGAGAGAGTGCAGAACAAGCGGCGGAAGCGCAAAATCGTAGATCCAGTCGACCTGACGCGCAATTTCGATCTGTTGCCGGTAGTAACTGTGAATCTCGACGAGAATCTCTATCCCGAGAGTACGGGCTCTCGACGCGAGATCCCCGATAAAGCGAAACGTCTCCGGTATCATGAAGCAGCTTGTCCCGGCCTTTTTGATCGCATACCCAACAGCATCAAGCCGGATGATGCGAATACCAGCAGACTGGAACCGGCGGAGAATGGCATCCAGGTAGCGCTCGCCTTCGGGGTGCTGCACGTCAATATCAATCTGCTGCGGAGTAAATGTCGTCCAGAGGAGGCGTTTTTCACCCGTTTGCAATGTCACGTTCGTAAATGGCAGGCCGGGTCGCGGGCGATAAATGTGCAGAAGGTCCGCTTCAGTTGCTCCCTTTGGGAAGATCCGATCATAGGTCAGGAACATTCCCGCGAACTGCGAGTCAGACCCATCACGCGAAAAATCTTTGAACTGGGGTGAAGCGTTCGAGATGTGATTGACGATGAGGTCGGCCATTAGTTCAACCTCTTCGCTTAATCGGCGTACGTGGTTCCAGTCGCCGAGTCTTGCGTCGACCTCGGTGTGATCGATGGGGTCGAATCCCGCGTCAGAACCATCAATGGGCGTGAAGAATGGGAGCAAATGTACACCCCCGAAAAGTTTCGCAAACGGCCCTTGCAGAAGCGACGTGAGGCCTTTGAGATTCTTCGCCAGCCGATCGACGTAGGTGATGAGTTGAACCTGGTTTTTCACGGCGAATCTCGTCCAATGACAATTCTATCCATTGCCGTTGTCGCGTTGGGCATCATCTTGGTGCGCGCGAGAACTAGGACACTCTCTGAGACATGTGCTTACACTGTCAAGCCTAATTGCATAAATATTGACTATTAAGTTGTATATGTTAATGTTCAGCGCGTAAGTGCAGTTTGGGCCCGGAAGCGCGGCTTTCTCCCCACGACGAAAAGAGGCCTCGATGGCAAATCACAAGTACCATCAAATATTCGAAAAACTCCAGGAAGACATTTCATCGGGTCGCTACAAACCGGGCAAACGCTTGCCCAGCGAAGCCGAATTGGTCCGGCGTTTTGGCGCATCGCGAATGACTGTGTTCCGCGCGATGCGGGAGTTGCAGTCGTTGGGATTGGTGACTCGGCGTGTGGGTTCGGGCACATTCGTTTCTTCTGCGGTAAACACGGGCAGCCATGTTTTCGGCCTGCTGATCCCTGAACTGGGCCAGACGGAGATCTTCGAGGCGATCTGTAAGGGCATGATGGAAGCGCAGGAGGCGATGCATCACTCTTTGCTCTGGGGTCATGCGGTCTCCCAGGAACAGGACAAGGAACGCGCTGCGGAGCAACTCTGTGAACACTACATCTCAAGCAAGGTTTCCGGCGTATTCTTTGCTCCCGTCGAATTCAGCACAAATAGGTTCCAGGCGAATCATCGCATCGTTGCCGCCTTTGACCGCGCCCGAATTCCCGTTGTTCTTCTTGACCGTTGTCTCGAGCCTTATCCTCACCGGAGCAAGTACGACCTCGTCGGAATCGATAACAGGCGTACGGGTTACATCGCTACTGAGTACCTAATCAAGGCGGGAGCGAAGCGCATAGCGTTTATCGCCCGGCCAAACTCAGCTCCCACCGTCGACGCTCGCATTGCGGGTTACCGGGAAGCTCTGTTTTTCCAACAGAAAAGGCAAGGGATGGACTTTGTCAATATTGGTGACGTGTCGGATGAGAAGTTCATAAGGTCGATTGTGAAGAAACAACGGCCGGACGCATTCGTGTGCGCTAACGATCTCACCGCCGGAAACCTGATGCATACCTTGATATCTCTCGGCTATCGCATACCCGAAGACGTCCGGATTGTTGGGATCGATGACGTGAAATATGCACGCCTTTTACCGGTGCCACTCACGACACTGCACCAGCCTTGCCGTGACATCGGAAGAGTCGCTTTGACCGTCATGTTGGACCGTATAGCCAACCCCGACTTGCCGCCGCGAGATGTCCTTCTCGGATGCGATGTGGTTGTCCGCAAGTCGTGTGGAACGGCTGCGAAAAGCGCAGGGGCTTAACTGGACTGCACCATGCTTGTAAGCGAAGACGCAGCCTTCAGGTGAGTGCCTCTACTTAAAAACATACTTTGCGAATCTCTCCTGGTATAGACAACTTTTATCTGGTTGTCTGCCAAATGCCTTGACAATAGTCAGTGAGAAAGCCTACAAGTTCACTCCAGTTGTGATCACGTGTTTCTACATGCTCGCGTGATCTCAATGGGGATTCGTCCCACTACCCTTAGGACGAAGTAGAAAACTCAATCGATTGGCAGAAGTTCATTTCGTTGTCTTCCACGCCCAAGGAGTGACAAATGTATAGAATGCTGGCCGATGTCCTTGCTGATGTTTCCAAGTCCCACCGCAATCGCTCATCGAACCAAGGCAAGTGCCTCCTTCCGGACGGTATTGACTCGAGGACGACGGACCGTCTGCTCGCCGCCTTGCTCGTTGTGAGCATGACTTTTGCCGCTCTTCTTATTCTGTCTGTCGGCGCCGCGGCGCAGGTCAGATTTGGAAGTGTGGTAGGACTAGTAGACGACACGAGCGGAGCCGTCATCTCCGGCGCAACCGTCAAACTGACTAATCTTGGCACGAACGAGACCCGCACGATGCAGACTAGCAGTGCTGGCACGTTCGCCTTTCCCAACCTAATCCCAGGAACCTACAAGGTTGAGGTCCAGATGTCGGGATTCAAGCAGTTCATTCAGGAAAAAGTCGAGGTTCAAATCGATGTTGCGACGCGCGTGAATGCGGCACTCCAGGTTGGCAATGTTAACGAGAGCGTTGTCGTCACCAGCGAAGCGCCACCGTTGCAGACCGACAGCGCTTCTCTGGGCACAGTCATTCCGCAACGGGAAATTCAGAGCATACCGTTAAGCGGAAGAAACGTGAACAACATGCTGACGCTGGTGCCCGGCGTTGTCGCCCAGGGCGGCACATACGGCAACGCGGCCTCCAACCAGGCGAACGGCGCCCGCACGAATGCCATCGGCTTTGGTAATTACGCGATTGGCGGTGGTTTTGGGAACCAGAGCTCGTTCTTTGTTGATGGCGTTTCATCCAATGCTGTCGCAGGCAATCTAAACGCGCTCATTCCGTCGCAGGACATTGTGCAGGAATTTCGTGTCGTCACCAACAATGTCAGCGCCGAGTACGGGAGCTACGCCGGAGGCGTGATCAACCTGACCACCAAGTCCGGTACGAACACATTTCATGGGACGGCCTACGAGTATCTGCGTAACAAGGTATTAAACGCGAATGATTACTTCACAAAGAAGGCAGGGCTGCCGCGACCCCCACTAGTCCAGAATCAGTATGGCGCTACGATTGGCGGTCCGCTGATCAAGGACAGGACGTTCTTTTTCTTCGGGTTTGAGCGTGAGCCGATCAGAAGCGCAACACAGGCACAATTTTATACTGTACCCACGGACGCCGAATTGGCCGGGGACTTCAGCGCGCCTGGTTTGCCTACAATCTACGATCCCACTACAGGCCAGCAATTTCAGTGCAACGGAGTGCTCAACGTCATATGTCCGGACCGCCTTGATCCGGCAGCAGTGAAAATCATGACGCTCAATTACCCGCGTGCAAAACTTGGAGGGTTGACGCGGAATTTTGTTGCTCAAACTAAGATCGGCGGCGAAAACGATCAGTACAACATTCGGGTGGACCATCGCTTCTCGAACAACAATAGCCTATTTGCCCGCTATACCTATTGGAAAGCCGACAGCAATCCCTATGATGCATGGGGTACCCAAACTCAAGGTCAAGGGCGCACAGGGATCTACACCCACGAGGCAGTCGTTGGAGATACACACTCATTTAATCCTTCGACGATTCTCGATCTTCGCTTGGCTTATCTGCGGGTCTTCCAGCACGAGTTCCCTGACAGCAGCGGTGTAGACCTTTCGCAGTTTGGAGGCGGGTGGGCGACTCTGGATACTCAACTCCTGGCACCGGCGAACTGGCCGTCCATGAACTTCGCAAGTGACGGTCAGGGCGTAAGTGCGAGTAATGGTATCGGGTCACAGCTCTTCTGGACCCAGAACGTATACATGCTGTCGGGAAATCTAACTAAGATCTTGGGCCGACATCAGATTAAATTCGGCGGCTCAGCCCGTCACGCGCAGATGCTGCAGGCTCCCGGCAATGGTGTACTCAGGTTGGATTTCAATACTGCGGCCACCTCGAACGGTGGAGTGGGCGGGAGTTCGCTCGCATCCGCGTTACTCGGAATTCCATTTGACACACAGCTCGCGCCCGGACTCCTCGGCGGGTCGCGAGTGTATTACAACGCCTACGGCTTTTTTGTGGAGGATACATTCCAGGCGACAAAAAAGCTGACGATCACGGCAGGCCTGCGGTGGGACCAGCCCGGCGCATTGGCCGAAGCAAACGGCAATGACACAGTGTTCTTGCCCAATAAGCCGAGTCCGCTGGGGACGATTTTCAATCCGGCGACTGGCACAAATCAGCAATTGATGGGCACCGTTGCTTTAGTCGGATCTCCGGATTGGCCCTCGAAACGAGAAGATTACTTGCATTGGAAGTTGTTTTCGCCCCGTCTTGGTGTGGCTTACCGAGTCACCGAAAAGACTGTATTGCGGGCCGGATACGGCATTTCTTATCCGCCTACGGTTCTCAGCCAAGACGGGCCTAACTTGTCGCCGGTCAATAATGCTCCGACGTTCTTTCCAGCTTCGACACCCGGTCTCTCTGTCTCGAATCCGTACCCGACGTCGGCGGGCGGCATCAGCCAACCATTACGCAGACAAGCAACGCCGGACAATTTTTACGGACAGGGTGTATTTGTGATGCGCGTTCCCGGACAGCCTATGGGATATGTGCAGCAGTGGAACGTAGCGTTCGAACGGCAGATCGGAAAGGATTCCTCTCTGACGGTCGCGTACGCGGGATCGAAAGGTACGCATCTTCTCATGCAGGGCTGGGCCACGGTCTCGAATATCGGACTGAACCAGCTGCCGGACCAGTACTTTTCGTTAGGTACGGGCACAGGTCCAGGCCAGCTAAATGAGGAACTGCCGAATCCATTCGCTGCGCTGCTGCCGAACTCGCAGACGTACCTCTCGGCTCCGACGATCACTCGTGGGCAGTTGTTGAGGCCATTCCCTCAGTACAATCGCGTGCTGGAACTCGACCCTCACCTCGGAAAGTCAAACTATAAATCACTGCAGACGTCGTTCATGAAGCGATTTGGCTCCGAAGGTATACTTAGTGTTGCATACACATGGTCAAGATTGATGTCGAACACCGATTCTTCCAGCGCGTTCCTGGACGAAGGATTCATTTTCGGCGGCTCGGCTCAGGACAACAACCATCCGGAGCGGGAATACTCAGTCAGTTCCTACGATGTGCCACACAATCTGTCCGTGGGTTATGGTGTCGATCTGCCTTTCGGCAAAGGCAAGCACTTCCTGGGCGACGCTCACGGAGCGCTTAACGCGATCGTGGGTGGTTGGCGGGTCAACGGCATTACCACGCTCCGCAGCGGTGTTCCCATTAGCATTTACCAGATATTCCTCGGATCAACTCTCAGCAACTTGGGAGGAGGCCAAGGCTACTTCGGGGCCCAAGGCTTGTGGATGCGCCCCGACCTGATCCCTGGATGCAATCTGCAAACATCAGGGTCGCGTCAAGAAAGGGCAGCCAACGGTTGGTTCAACACTGCTTGCTTCTCCCCCGTGAACACTGGAAGTGAAGTGAGATTCGGCAACGAGCCTCGAAACATCGACTCCGTTCGCATGGATGCCATGAAGAACTGGGATATCTCAATCGCAAAGCGCTTCAACATCACCGAACGCGCGGACCTGCAGTTCACGACGGAGTTCTTCAACGCGTTCAACCACGTACGGTTTGGCGCGCCCGACAACAACCTGTCGGATCCTCCCAACTTATTTGGGACGATTACCTCCCAGGCGAATACTCCACGTGCGATCCAGTTTGGATTGCGACTCAGCTTCTAAGAACCCCATTCCGGCACCGTCTTCTCCTAAGGCGGTGCCGTTAGCCGGCACCGTCCAGAGATGGACGGTGCCCACTTTCAAATCAGCACGACCGAGTCAAAACATTCAGAGGATCGTCGTAAATGTCGAAGCATCGTCTTGTTCTTCTCTCGTTGGGTTTATCTGCATTTTTTATCTTGTGCTCAATGAACGGCTTTGCTCAGGAGAAGCCCGCAAACAGTCCGCCAAAGGTGATCGTTGAGTCGGATGGTGCAGTCGAGGTGCCGGCTCAGACGGTGCCCATATCGCCGTTCCTCAGTCCCGAAGCAAAAGCTTATGTCACGCAGCATTTGAAGGACATGCAGAACCCGGAGATTCTGAAACAGGATGCCGGAGTACCGCGCTTCATGAAGCCTTACCTCGAGCGCGACTATGCTCTGTTCGCCGTGGACAAGAAGGACGAGAAAATCGGTGGGGTCCATGCCTACGTGTACACACCGAAAGGAGGCGTCTCCACCGCAAACAAGGACCGTGTTCTGATTAACCTTCACGGTGGAGGTTTTTCCGGTTGCTGGCCGGGTTGTGCTGAACTTGAATCGATACCCGTTTCCGCTTTGGGAAAGATCCGCGTGGTAACGGTCGATTATCGTGAAGGCCCCGATTACAAATTTCCGGCAGCCAGTGAAGACGTTGCGAGTGTCTACCGGGAACTCCTCAAGACGTACAAGCCGGAGAATATTGGAATTTATGGGTGCTCGGCCGGGGGCATACAGACCGCGATGTCCGTGGCGTGGTTCCAGACGCACTCACTGCCCAGACCTGGCGCCATTGGAATCTTCTGCGCATCCGCGGGTGGAATCTTCGGCGGAGACGCGATGTACACTGCAATGCCGCTGGGGGAGGCTCGGGTGATACCTCCCGGGCCACCGCCAAAGCGGCCCCCGTTGGGCTATTTCGACGGCACCGATCCGAAAGATCCGATGGTTGCACCAGTGGAGTCACCCCAAATTCTGGCGAAGTTTCCGCCCACGCTCATCATCACGGCCACGCGAGGTTTTGAACTGAGCGCCGCACTCTACACACACGAACAGCTTGTCAAAGCAGGAGTAGATACCGAACTGCACGTCTGGGAAGGACTTTTCCACGGGTTCTTCTACAACGTGGACGTACCTGAGTCCAGAGATGCCTTGAATGTGATCATCAAATTCTTTGATCGACATCTTGGCGGATCAATTCAGGCAGCGGAGGTTTCAACAGCCAGGAATTAAGGGGGCAGGCATTCCGGATGATCAGCGCACAGGGATTGCTCGATCGGATTCAGAAGAATGTGGGAGTTCCATGGCAGAGCCAGCGCTCCGATGGATTCTCCGACGGTATTCTGTTCGGGAATCCCGAAGCGACGGTAACCGGCATCGTGACCACATACGCGCCCTCCTTGCAGGTCCTGAAGCGAGCTGTCGATTCGGGCAAGAACACGATCGTCTGCCGCGAGGCTCCGTTCTACAGTCGTGGCGAGCGCGCACCTTTGTTCTGGAGGAACGGTCCTGCACCTCCTAAGCAGTTGACCGACAACGATGCAGTCTGTGTCGCGAAGAGGGAGTTCATAGCGCAGAACAACCTCGTAATTATCCGCTTCTTTGATAACTGGGATGCGCGGCCCTCGGACGGACAACTGAGAGGCCTTACACGTGCACTCGGATGGGATCAGTTTCACACCGCTGGGAGGAGCGGCACGGAGCCATACGAACCTGAGAATGTCTATTTCCAACTGCCTGCGACCTCGTTGAATGGCCTAGCGCAGGAAGTCCAGAACAAGCTGAAAATCAAGGCGGTTCGCGTCATTGGTGCTGCCAACTCCATCGTTCGCAAGGTGGCACTAACCCACGGTCTCTTGCTGGTCGCTGACGCCGAACGCATCCTCACCGAACCGAGCGTGGATGCCGTGATCGCGGGAGATGCTGTTGAGTGGGAAGCGGCTCCGTATTTCCAGGACCTCGTAACAGCCCAGAAAACAAAAGGCCTGCTTCTGATTGGCGACGAGGCGTCGGAAGATCCCGGCAGTGGCGAAGTCGCGACGTGGTTAAAGACCTTTGTTTCGGAAGTTCCGATCGAATGGATCCCCGCCGGTGAGCCGTTCTGGACATTGACTTAGGGGTGAACCATGGATGAGAGGACCGTAACGCGGCGTCGTTTTTGCCAGGTTGCTGGCACCGGCTTGCTTTTGGCGCCCGCGTTGATGCAAGCGGAATGGTTACACTCGTCAGCGACGCTTACTGCTCGCGAAGTGGTGTCGCGTATTCACAAAAACGTGGGTGTGCCCTGGTTTACTCCGACGGCCGATGATTTCAAGGTCGGTGATCCGGATGCCCCAATTACCGGAATCACGACCACTTTCATGTCTACATTTGATCTGCTGGAGCGCTCGGTGAAGGCAGGGAACAACTTCGTAATCACTCATGAACCCACGTTCTGGAGCGCCGCGGATGTGGTCTCTGTCCTGAGAGACGACCCGCTCTATCATGAGAAGCTGGATTTCCTTTACAAGAACAAGCTTGTAGTTTGGCGGTTTCACGATCACTGGCATGCGCATCGTCCGGACGGAATCTTCCTGGGGTGGGACAAGGCGATGGGTTGGGAGAACTATGCCGTCAAAGGCGCGACCCCGTTCTCGCATGAGTACGTCATCCCTGAGACTACCTTCCGAGAGTTGGCCGAGGAGATGCGTCGAAGGTTGGGAACGCGCAGCATACGGCTTGTCGGCGATCCCAATTTGAGAGTCAGCCGCGTTGGCAATGCGGGCCATTACATTACGCAATGCATGGAAGTCCTCCCCAAAGTGGACGTCCTCCTTGTATTCGAATGCAGGGAGTGGGAAGCGGCCGAGTACGTTCGAGACGCGATCGCAGCGGGTGAGAAGAAAGCACTCATTCAGTTGCCACACGAGGCCGGCGAAGAAGCCGGAATGGAGGAGTGCGCTCGCTGGTTGAGAACATTTGTCAGCGAAGTGCCGATCAAGTTTATTGAATCGGGTGATCCGTTTTGGATCCCGGCGTGACGAACATCAATTTTCGTGAATAGGAGAACCAGTGAAGAGAACGAAATCCGTACCGGTACTCATTTGCAGTCTAATCCTCATTCTAAGCGCAGCGGCGCCGGCTCAGCGATCGAAGGCTGATGGCCATTGGGTGAGCGCCTGGAGTACCGCCGTACATACACCGCTACCATTTCCGGGACTTCCTCCGTCCCCAGTCTTTGATAATCAGACTGTTCGCATGGTGGTGCGCCCCACCATGGGTGGTGATCGCGTGCGAGTACGCTTGTCGAATCAATTCGGAAGTACGGGACTCACTATCGGTGCCGCCCACATTGCATTAGTAGCGCAGGGTCCAAAGATTGTGCCTGGTTCGGATCATGAACTGACCTTTAGCGGAAGAAAAACGGTGACGATTCCCCCAGGTGCACCGATCTTAAGTGACCCGGTCGAGCTAAAAGTCTCTCCATTCGCGGAAGTTGCCGTCAGTCTCTATTTTCCCGAGAAAACAAACTCTTCGACGGTGCATTTCTGGGCACAACACGAAACGTACATTTCGGGAACAGGCGATTTCACAGCAAAGCCCGAACTGCCAGATGCGACCACAACCACCTCATGGTACTTTCTGTCCGATCTTGAGGTATGGGCGCCAAAACGGAACGCGGCGATTGTAGCTTTTGGAGACTCCATTACGGATGGAGTTGGTGCCAAGCAAGGCGATTACACTGATTGGCCAGACACTCTGGCGAAACGCATGGGAGATGCCGAGAAGGGTGCCACGACTTTTGCCGTCCTTAACGAGGGCATCGGAGGGAATCGTGTATTGCATGATGGCGCCGGAGTCAGTGCGCTTGCGCGCTTCGACCGAGACGTACTGGCGCAACCTGGAGTTGTTGATCTCATTGTCCTTGAAGGCATCAACGACATCGGATGGCCAAACATAAAGCCACGTCCGTCCAAGGATGGCAGTACTCCTAAGGAGTTGCCGTTTGCTCACCAGGTGGTGAGCGCAGAAGACATAATCGCCGGATTACAGCAGATCATCGAACGCGCTCATCAACACGGAATCAGGGTATTCGGGGCCACGCTGACGCCGTTCGAGGGGGCCGATTACTACACGGCGGAAGGCGAAGCGACGCGCGAAGCGGTGAACCACTGGATCCGCACCAGTGGCGCCTTTGATGGAGTGTTCGACTTTGATGCCGCTGTGCGAGATCCGAGTCATCCGTCGCGCTTCCGTGAAGACTATCAATCCGGTGATCATCTCCACCCCAGCGCCGCAGGTTATAAGGCGATGGTCGGTGCAATCAATCTCTCGACGCTCACCACTACAAAACGCGCCCAAGTACGACGCGGTAGTTCCGGACATTAGAAAGCGGGGGTCGAAAAGAAAGAATGCGTAAACTCGGACAAACAATCGTACTGATCGCGCTTTTAATCGCCACATGCTGGGCACAGAGCCCTGGTTCACATCCGGCCTCGACGAACATTCCCGGCGCGCAGTTCCCACGCATCAACCCGGACCGGAGCGTGACCTTCCGAGTGCAGGCCGATCAAGCGCAGAAAGTACAATTACTGATGGAGTTGGGGCAATCCACCTATGACATGGTCAAAGGCGCCGATGGAATTTGGGAGGTAACAACCAAGCCTCTGCTGCCTGGGTTCCATTACTACGCGATCTCTGCGGATGGTTTTGCCTCCAATGATCCCGGAAGCAGGGTGTTCTTCGCCGCTAGGAAGGAAGTCAGCGGACTGGAGGTTCCGGGCCCCGAATCAGATTTCTTTGCGGTTAAGGATGTACCGCATGGTACGGTCCGCACGGAGTGGTACTTCTCTAAGACAACAGGACAGACCAGAAGAATCTTTGTGTATACGCCGCCGGGGTATGACAGCTCTAGTAGGCGCTATCCAGTTTTGTATCTGCAGCATGGATGGGGCGAAGACGAGGCAGGCTGGAGCGATCAGGGGCACGAAAACTTCATATTGGACAACCTGATCGCGGCGGGGAAAGCCAAGCCGATGATCATCGTCAATGAGAACGGTATGACGGATGTCCACTTTGAGCCGCCACCCCCGCCTCCACACGGGGCCGACAAGGCCGCACCGCCACCTCCACGAGCGGTGTCGCACTTCTTCATGGATGAACGTTACACAACGTTCGACAAGATTCTGACAAGCGATCTCATTCCATTCATCGATGCGCATTACCGGACGATACCTGACCGCACTCACAGGGCGTTGGCCGGACTCTCGATGGGGGGAGCTCAGGCCATGCGCGTGGGACTAAATCACCTCGATACGTTTGCGTATATCGGTGCCTTCAGTCCTGCCATTGCCATAACGGACACCAAGAAGGACTATGACGGCGTCTTGGCCGATCCGGCCAAAGTAAATCGACAGCTTCGGCTTCTGTGGCTTGGAATCGGGAGTGACGATTTTCTCTTCAACGCCGTCCATGAATCGCACGAGAATCTGGAGAAAGCTGGGATCAAACATGTCTGGGTTGTGAGTTCCGGGTCACATGTCTGGACGGTGTGGCGCAAGTACCTCGCCGACTTTGCGCCCAGGCTATTTCAGTGAGAGTTAGGTCTGAAGCCGGTGTTGGGGACGAACGGATGACAAAACCAGCGCTCATGGTCGGGTTGGGAGAAGTGCTATGGGACATATTGCCGTCGGGAAAAGTCCTGGGCGGTGCACCCGCGAATTTCGCTTACATGACCAATGTGCTGGGGGATCAGGGGATCGTTGCGAGCCGAGTTGGTGAAGATGATCTTGGCCGCGAGGCCCGCAAGGTCATGGAAGGACTTGGGCTCAACACTGCGCATCTTCAGAGCGACCCTGAACATAAAACCGGAACTGCCAGTGTGGTTATTGATCGTGACGGCCAGCCAACTTTTACCATCAGTGAGTTTGTCTCTTGGGATTTTCTGCAATGGACGCCAGAATGGGATGAACTCTCTGGAAAAGCCGATGTAATCTGCTTTGGTTCACTGGCCCAGCGAGCGCCAACGTCTGCTGCCACTATCGAGCGCTTCCTGCAGAATGCACCCGAAGACGCGCTACGCATATGCGACGTCAACCTGCGCCAGTCGTTCTACAACTTGGAACTACTGAGGAAATCATTCCGGCACGCCCACATCCTTAAGCTCAATGAACACGAGTTGTTTGAGGTCTCATCATTATTCACCTTGGGCGCGGGTAGCGACGAAACGCTTGCAAAACGGTTGCTGCGCGAGTGTGCTTTGCGGTTGGTTTGTGTAACCAGGGGCGCTCGCGGCAGTTTGCTAATCTCGGCCGACCAGACGGTGGCACATGCTGGTTTTCACGTGAAGGTTGCCGACTCTGTCGGTGCAGGTGACGCTTTTACCGCCTGTCTTGCTCATGAGTACCTGCGTGGTCGCAGTTTGGAGGAGATGAGTCAAGCTGCCAATCGATTCGCATCGTGGGTCGCGACGCAGACTGGCGCAACCCCGCCAATTAGCCCAACGCAGCTGCACAACATCTTGACAGGCGTCGAGATTCCTTCAGAAGCGGATCTTCTGGGCGGTACCGCGGCAAAGGCGACCGAACAGGAGGCGCCGTGAAACACCTCGCATCAGACTGGTCAAGACAGGGAGGCAGATGAGAAAGTGCTCGGTGGTTTTACTCACAACTGCTCTGGTCACCTGCTCTTTCGCACAACTGAAGCAACCGGTGCGTACGGAAAGCGGGCTTGTGAGCGGAGTTCCGGGAAAAGACGCAGCGATAACTGCATTCAAAGGGATACCGTATGCCGCACCGCCCGTCGGGAAATTGCGGTGGGCGGCACCCCGCCCTGCCAAGCATTGGCAAGGAGTGCGCAAGGCTGACCACTTCACAGAGGGCTGCCCGCAAAACTTTCCTAAATTGGGCACTCCGATGAATGAAGACTGTTTGTATTTGAACGTCTGGACACCGGCTAAGTCGAGCAGCGCGGCACTGCCCGTCATAGTCTGGATTCATGGCGGGGGACTAGTTGTTGGTGCTGCCCGCGAGCCTCTCTTCGACGGCGATGAACTAGCAAAAAAGGGAATTGTTGTCGTAACACTGGACTATCGCCTGGGCGTCCTTGGCTTCTTCGCTCACCCAGATCTTACGAAGGAGTCACCTCACCACGCTTCGGGTGATTACGGTTTTCTCGACGAACTGGCCGCCCTAAAGTGGATACACCACAACATCGCTGCTTTCGGTGGCGATCCCAACAAGGTCACGATATTCGGACAGTCCGCAGGAGCATTGTCGGTAAATGCGTTAGTGGCCAGTCCTCTTGCGAAAGGACTCTTCCGCGCAGGAATTAGTGAAAGCGGGGGAGTTGGAGCGGGATTCGGCCGTACCAAGATGCCGTCTCTGGAAGAGAGTGAAAAAGCTGGCATCGAGTTCGCGAAATCTATGGGTGCCGGTTCTCTGGACGCACTGAGGGCGATGCCAGCACAAAAGCTGTTACAAGACAGCCGGTTTCCCGAACCAAATGTCGACGGCTGGTTTTTTCCTGAGTCTATCGAGGCGATCTACAAGAGTGGCAAGCAGAACAAGTTGCCGATGCTTCTGGGGTCGAATTCCGACGAGGGGCAGCATTTCATTCGGTCAGTGCTATCTGCCAGTGACTTCGCGGAGCGTGCCCGAAAAGACTATGGAACCGATGCCGACAAGTTTCTAAAGCTATATCCGAGCGACTCCGACCAGTCTGCAAAGGTATCGCAGCAACATGAGTTCGCGGACGAAGCTGCGCTCACGGAGCGTAATTTGGCGGGGTATGTGGTTCGAGGTGGAGCAAAAGCCTATCTTTATTATTTCGCCTACTTAGATACGGGGGGATACAACAGTGAGCCGCCAAGTCTCGGACTCACCTTGGGAGCGGATCACGGTGCAGAACTTCCATACGTGTTCGGGCTACTGAGCCACTGGAACGCGACGGTTCCGGAGAACGACCTCAAACTACAAGGCATTGTCATGTCGTACTGGACGAACTTCGTCAAAACGCTCAATCCGAATGGCGCCGGGTTACCAGACTGGAAATCTTATAAGGAAAACGATGATGCAGTGATGATCCTCGATCAGAAGGTTGGGATGCAGACTCATCCGCGTGCCGCGCAACTCGATTTTCTGAACACCCATGTTGCGCAGTAGCAGGTGATTGCGCAACTACGCTCGTTCACCAAAAGAGAGGCGTTATGCATCTCCGCTTTCTTTGGGTTGCTGCTGGAACAGTTTTATGGTTGTCCACTTGCTCTTGGGCACAGCAGGCAAAATCATGCTCTGCCCTAAGACAATTCAAGAGTTCCGGCGTTGAGATCACGAAAGCTGTGCCGATAGCGGCAGGTTCCACCGAGCCCAATCCATGGGGCCAAGGTCACAGCGCAGCTCTTCCCGCATATTGCCGGGTGGATGGTGTAATCAATCGCCGAACCGGCGTTGGGGGTGAGGAGTTCGGGATCAATTTCGCTTTGGCGATGCCGGATACATGGAATGGCGACTTCCTCATGCAGGGTGGAGGCGGGGGAAATGGCGTTGTGCTGCCGCCGCTTGGGCTCGTCGCCGCTGGTAGTACGCCAGCACTCCTCCGGGGATTCGCTGTGGTCAGCACAGATACCGGTCACAAAAGCCACCGAGGCCCATTCGATTTTGACTTCATGCGGGACCAGCAGGCCTATCTGGATTTTGCATATCTTGCAAATGCCCAAGTGGCAGAGCTTGCGAAGCAACTAATCTCACAGCATTACGGCAGACCTGCTCGTTATTCTTATTTCGCGGGGTGTTCCACGGGCGGCCGTGAAGGAATGATTCTTTCGCAGCGCTATCCGAGGCTTTTCGACGGCATCATTTCTGGGGACCCTGCGATGCGCACCGGCTTCTCCAACTTGGCGATCGGAAAATGGATTCCCATTGCATTTAACCAGATCGCGCCAAAAGACAATGATGGAAAGCCCATCATTTCTCAGTCCATTACAGACGATGATCGGAAATTGGTCGTCGATGCGCTCCTGAAAAGGTGCGATGCCAAAGATGGCCTGGTCGACGGCATGATTTCCGATCCACTCGACTGCGATTTCGATCCGGCAGAACTGACGTGCAAGGGAGAGAACACAGAATCTTGCCTGAGCAGCGGAAAAGTTGCAGCGATCAAGAAGGCTATGGGTGGTCCAAAGACGTCTGAGGGCGTCCAGGTATATCCTGGGTTCCTGTACGACACTGGAATCACTGCCGTTGGTCCGATCCGTGGAATTCTCTCCCCGGGACCGGGAATCTTTGGACCAGCTACAACTGCGATGGCCGTCGACGTAGAGAAAGAAGCGCTGGCGGCTGGCCAGCCGCTCGTTGATTCGATGTCCACGAACCTAACGACTTTTGCTGCTCACGGTGGGAAACTCATCTTCTACCACGGCGACAGCGACCCATGGTTTTCGCCACTCGATACGTTCGGCTATTTCAGAGACATGACAGCGGCCAATGGCGGACTCGATGCAGTGTCGAAGTGGGGCCAGTTTTATTTCGTCCCAGGAATGTCCCATTGCGGCGGCGGCCCGGGATTGGATCAGTTTGATTTACTGAGTGCGATGGTGGACTGGGTAGAAAAAGGCGCAACGCCGAAATCAGTTGTGGCAACGGGCAAAGCCTTTCCTGGACGCAGTCGTCCCCTGTGCCCCTATCCTAAGCATGCACAATATAAGGGATTCGGTGATGTCCAGGATGCGAACAACTTCGAATGCCGTTGAGCGCCCTGACAGGTCGAAACACCTGTCCACCCGATCGGACTTGCAGCTCTTTCTCGCGAGACTTTCGTGCTGATCGAATCTGCCTTTTCCGATGGACGGTGGCTAACGTTTCGTCCCCGCCTGGATGCTGGTCAGGACCAGCTGAAGGTCCGAAAGCACAGCGGCATCACCCTTTGCAAGTGTTGCAGTAATTGGATCGCGCAGTTTGAGAACGCCATCCAGGGTTGTCTTGACTGCTGGATCAGTAGTTTGAGCGGTGACCTGCTGGAGCTGGTCGAAGAAACGTCGAGAATGTTCTTGCGCAAGTCCGTAATTCTTTCGCGTCGCTTCAAGGTACATCATTGCCGCTGTGTCTCTCAGTTGGGACAGTTGTGTTTCCACTCGGCACGAGGCCAACTGCTGCTCGGCCGTTGTGAGTTCCGCAGCACGGCGCTGTGATTTCAGGTACTGCGGAACAAAGCCTGCTAAGAATCCGGCAACCAGCAAGACCAGGCAGAGTATCAATCTGTTTCTCATTTTCGCCCCCCCGCTTTGGTGGCCGATTCTAAGGCCGGATTGGTCCGACCGGACGCTAAACGATGTGCCGTCCAACTCGGCGCATTGGTGACCGCAATGACTGAGCTTAGCTCGCAGATTGGGAGGCCGCCCGGGTTCCCTACGCCGTTCCTCGGCGCCCCCTTAACAAGTTAAAGACGAGGACGATTACCGCCAGGACAATCAACAGGTGGATCAGCGCTCCGCCCACGTGAAAGCTGAACCCTAGGAGCCAAAGAATCAGAAGAATCACGAAAATTGTCCAGAGCATACCTACCTCCCGGGCTTCTCGGACGAGAAGCCGTGCGACGATTACTTCCAGCCTTGAATAATATGTCTTGACGAGACGGCAGGACTGTTCAGGATTGCTCACTCTTCGCATTGTCTATTTGTCCCCTGCTCGGTGACGCGGCCGCCCGGTTCGCCGCCTGTGTTCGGCTTCATCAACCTCCCACCCGAAAGTAATCGGCGCAGTTGTGTTCTGTTTTGAACAGACTGCTCGAGCTTTGACTGTCAGACTTCCTAAAGTCGGGGTTCAGTCAGGCCGTTTCGTGCGGGCCAAAGCGAAGCGGCGCACCTGGCGACGACCAAGCGTTTCCAGCGCCAATTTCATCGAGGCTCCGTTCCCGGATTGCTCCGAACAGTTTCTACAACGCAGTGTGAAGGAGAGATCACGATGAAAATCATATGGATGGTCAGACTTCCGTTCCTCCTATTCTTGTTGACCGCCGCCCTATGTACAGCTCAAAGTGTTCCGCGTAACGGTGCATGTTTCTATCGCGACACCAACTATCGTGGGATGTTCTTCTGCGTCCAGGCTGGTGAATCACTCGAAGTTCTGCCTTCTGGCTTCAAGGACGCCATCCGTTCCATTCGCATCCAGGGCAATGGACAAGTGATGATCTACAATGACGACCGCTATGCGGGTGCAAACGCAGCGCTGCGCAGCGACGTCCCGGATCTCCGTATGTTGCCGATGTCGAATGATCCTGGTCGCAATTGGGCCGAACGCATCTCATCATTGCAGGTGAGCCAGTCCGAAGGACGCAATCGTGACTGGAATTACAGTTGGGGCAATGGACAAGCCAGGAGTGGGACGGGAGCCTGCTTCTTCGATGACACTAATTTCCGCGGCCGCAGCTTTTGCATTGATCGCGGCCAGGCAATTAACAATCTCCCGTCTGGATTCAACGATCGCATCCAGTCCATCCGTGTCATCGGCGACTCGGAGGTCCAGATGTTCAACGACAACAACTTCTCCGGTGCCGCTGCTCGCACAAGTCGCGACGTTGCCGACTTGCGTGCGTGGAGGATTCCCGATGATCCCTCAAAGAACTGGGGTGGCCGAATATCTTCCTTGCGAGTGGACTCGCCGGGCCGGGGCCAGCGCTGGGACAATGTTGGGGGCTATCGCGATAATGTTAACGACGATCGCCGTCAAGGCTATGATCGCAACCTGGTCCGATGCAATTCGCAACCCGGGGAACGGCAGCGTTACTGCGGCACTCCAGGTTATGCCAGCGAGGCCTACATGATTAATTCGTCTGGGACATGCCGCAAGAACGTCACTTGGGGTATCGACGATGGCCGTCTCTGGGTTGCTAACGGCTGCTCGGCCGAATTTCAAGTCCGCTAGAAGTTGTGTGAGCTAGCCTCGATCCCGTCCCATTGCGGACGGGGTCGTTGTTTGTTCGGTAGGCCAGGAACCAGGGAAGATGCCGAACGGGAAACCTTCTGATCTATCTCTCGAATCATTCTCATGATCTGTCCGACCTTCTTCAAGACCTAGCGGCATTCTTCAGGTTGTTGATCTGGTCACGCGTGGATGTGAATGAATGGGGAACTCTGCGATTTCTAACTTCGTTGAGTAAGAAGTTAATTTCGCCCCCAATCAGGATCGCAAAACCGGAAAGGTAGAACCAGAGGTACAAGCCTATGGCGGCACCCAGCGGTCCATAAGTCTTGTCAAGGCTTTCGAAGTGTCGGAAGTAAGTACCCAACAGGTATGACAGTCCAACCCAAATCATGACGGCAATAATCGCCCCGGCTAGGCTATCCCGGAAGCGCTGCTTCACATTTGGACCGAAATGGTATAGCAGGTCAACTGCGAGTACCGAAAGGGCGACAGCTATGCCCCAACGGAGATAGTGCCAGGCAGCAAGTATGGCAGGATTCAGGCCATATCTACCTGTAAGCCAGACTCCAAAGTATGTCCCCTCGACCATCAGTCCCACCGCCACGAGTAACAGGGAGCCCGCAACCAATGTCAGTCCGAGCGCGATGGGGCGTGTCTTCCAAACGCCCCGCGTTTCGTGAACCCGATAAACGACATCGAGGCCGTCGATAATGGCAGCGAATCCGCTCGAAACTGTCCACAGCGTGAAGATTAATCCGAGCGTAAAGAAGTGTCTGTGCCTCAGGGTGACGTCGGACACGATGTTACGCACTAAGCTCATTCCATCGCCTGGGACAAGCTTGGCCATCAAGCTCAGGAAGCCCTCAAACAGGTGAGGGATGGGGACATACCCGAGTAACGACGCCATCGAAATCAACAGCGGGAACAGTGAGAGTACGAAATAGTACGACAAGCCGGCGGCAAAGACGAAGAGATGTTCGTCGTAAACATCGGAGTAGATGGTTATCAGCGATCTTCTAATTGTCGGCCATGCGGCTTTCACGTTTGATGTGCGCATCGAGTCACCTCAAAACGTTTCATTCCATAGGGTCCTCAGGGGCCGATCACGATTGCGAACCCAATAGGTAGACGTCGAATGACACAGCGCATTGCCGTAGCCAATCCCGTTATCCCAGCACTTCGGACCAAAGAGCGATTACCCAAACTAAAATGATAGTCAGCGAAGAGGGGAGTTTCTGTATAGAAATGAACACATTGCAAATGCGTAGCCGTAAGTAGCGTCTGCTCGGGAAGGGATAATTCCCGGAAGACTGTCAATTGTGAACAGTCTTCCTAGCCCGACCGTTTCGGCATCTCCCGCAAGACGGCTATACAGGTAACAGTTTTGAGCCGAACGTTCTTTCGAGTGGTTCGAGGGCCCGCGCTGAGCGGTCCGAGACATAGGTAACAGTTTGTACCGGAGACATGGGGTACAGATCGTACCGGCACTCGGCAAGGAATTCTCCTATGCGATGTTCATGACGAGGAGCTTCATTTCGGTCATCTCTTGGATGGTATAGCGAACGCCTTCTCGGCCAGTTCCCGAGTCTTTTACGCCGCCATAGGGCATGTGGTCGATGCGCCATGTCGGGATATCTCCGGCAATGACACCGCCCACGTTGAGTTCTTCATAGGCACGGAAGATCAAACTTGCGTCACGAGTGAATAGCCCCGTCTGGAGACCGAAAGGAGAATCATTGACCTGGTGAAGTGCACTCTCAAAGTCGCCGTACGGTTCGACAGTCACAACGGGGGCAAAGATTTCCTGACAATTCACACGCATCCTCGGCGATGTCCCTGTGAGCACGGTAGGCTGTAAAAGAGACGCCTTCCGTTGCCCACCGCAGAGCAAACGAGCTCCGCCGGAAATCGCTTCCTGCACCCAGTCAAGCGCCCGCACTGCATCCCTCTCACGAATCATAGGACCTACGTCTGTAGCTTCATCCAGAGGATCGCCAACCCGCAGTTGCTGCACCGCCGCAATCAACTCTTGCATGAACGTCTCCTGGACGTCGCGATGCACGAAAATTCGCTGCACTGAAACGCAGCTCTGCCCAGCGTAGGAGAACGCGCCTGTTGCGCATCGTTGTGCAGCGTATTCGAGATCAGCGTCTCTGTGCACGATCGCGGCAGCGTTTCCGCCCAGTTCCAAGAGAACTCTCTTGCGTCCTGCTATGTTTCGTAACTCCCAACCAACGGTAATAGAGCCTGTGAACGTAAGCATTCGTGCCCGGGTGTCTTGGACCAGAAGTGAGGCATCCTCATTTGCGAGTGGGAGCACGTTTATGGCTCCGGCAGGAGTTCCAGCCTCTTCGAACAGTTTGGCGAGCATTAGAGTGGTAATCGGATCCTGCGGCGGCGGTTTCAAAATCACACTGCAGCCGGCAGCAATGGCTGGACCAATCTTATGGGCAGCGAGGATCAGGGGAAAATTGAACGCCGCAATCGCAATTACCGGACCGACGGGAAAGCGCCGAATAATTCCCCACCTCCCTCTGGTTGAGGGAAGCAGATCGAGAGGAAGTACCTCCCCGCCAATCCGCGTAGCCTCTTCGCTCGACACCTGAAGAGTGAATACGGTTCGTTCGACCTCAAAGCGGGCTATCTTAATCGGTTTTCCCGATTCTCTCGCCAGGACTTGCGCAAATTCTTCCTTTCGTTCGCTGAGCAGGCGAGCGGTCGTCGCGAGTATCCGCTGGCGCTCATATGATGGAAGCCTCCTGGTTTGCTCGAAAGCCCGCACCGCCGCATCGAGTGCAAGCTCTGCATGTTGGCGGGATCCGCAGCTCACAGTGCCAATCAGTTCGCCGTTATAAGGTGCGCGTATTTCGGTTGCTTTGCCGTCGGAAATCCACTCTCCATTCAGCCAAAAAGGGTAATGAATTGCCGCATTCTTCGTCGTCTCCATGTTTCACCTGGTCAACTTAGTGGCTACGGTCTGCCGGTTTAGTATCGCGGCCTCCACTCGTCCGAGATACTCAATTAGCTCCTCACCGTAGCGCTGGTGATAGCCGTCATATGGTAAGCACGTTTTGCGGGTCGCGGGCGTGGAGAATATGCCACGACGAACAAATAGCTGCTTATAGAACTGGATCGAAATGTCGAGGTGCTGGCGGGTGAAAGCCAGCACTGGAAGGATCGTGTGAAACGCTCTTACGGCGTCTTCGCGATTTTTAGCGCGATGATTGCTGACTATGAGCGAGTACATTCGAGTCATTGCGGTAGGCATGAAAATATCGACGCCGCGATCAAGCGCCTCAATCATTTGGTCGGCAGCCCAGCCACCCGCCACTGTCAACTGACCACTTGTCGCCTCTATTACTTGGGTATACTTGGGGCCGGCGGGACGCACTTCCACTTTCAAGCATCGGAACGAGTCGACCACTTCAAAGAGTTCCAGAATCCATTCCACCGGTAAGCCAAATCCATCCCAATCCAGATCTTGAATGGCGAGCATCGGCGCCCCGATCTGCGCGATCGAACGACAGAATTGGATCGCCGCATTCCGGTCCGAGCGATACTTTTTCGGAATTTCAACGAGTACTGACTGGCACTCGGCTTTCAATGCAGCTCGGATGATTGTAGAACTCCCTTCTTGCGTTCCAGTTGTTGCGCAAGCAATGAACTCAGCGCGAGTCCCGATACATTGCCGAACAAACCGAATGATCTCGATTCGCTCATCTATTGTCAGCGCTGTGACCTCACCCGCGTGAGCTGGGGCGAGGAATCCCGAAGCGCCTTCGCGCAGGTGCATCTCGATGGAGCGAGCCATGGATTCAAAGTCGATCTTGCCGGACCAATCGAACGGCGTATTAAGGCTCACCACGACACCGCTCAGAGGATACTTAGGTTTCATAGAGGACCGTTTGTCCGGAATCTGAGAAGAAGGCCGCTTATTTGCCTGCGAGTTTCAGCGCCATCTGCGCGGCATCGCGTAGGCTGCTTGTAAACGCAATGCCCTTGTAAGCAATGTCGAATGCGGTTCCGTGATCGACCGATGTACGGATCACGGGTAAGCCGAGAGTCACATTTGTTGCCCCCTCAAAATCGAGAATTTTCATTGGAATGTGTCCCTGGTCGTGATACATGCAAACGATTGCGTCGTATCGGCCCTTGAGTAGGTCCATGAAGATTGTGTCAGGAGGAAAAGGTCCACGAACATCGATTCCTTCTTCTTGAGCCTCGATAATGGCGGGACGTATTTCGTCGAGGTCCTCACGCCCAAAAGAACCATTCTCCCCAGCATGGGGATTCAAACCTGCAACCGCGATTCGGTTGCTGTTCCTTAGCCTGGGTACTACTTCGCTCGTTACCCGAACAGTATCCAGAACACGTTGTTTCCGAATCAGATCAATTGCTTTCCGTAGCGACACGTGGGTTGTTACATGGCTGACGATTGCCTTTGGAGATGCCAGCATCAGCGTGCTGCGCTGCTTGCCGCATAGCTTGGCAATATATTCGGTGTGGCCGGTAAAGTCGGGTTCAGTCAAACGTGAAGCTTCCTTATTGACGGGCAGCGTCACAACTGCATCTACATTTCCGTCCAGCGCCATCCGAGTCGCCACCTCGACGTAACGCAGCGCCGCTTGTCCTGACAGCCTCGATATCTCTCCGGGGCGAAGGTCCTCCGCTTTCAGCATTTCCAGGTCGTAAACGTTGAGCGAATCGGGCTTAAGAGTGAGCGAATCGGAGACACGATGGAGCGGAACTCGGTAGTGCAGCATGTCATTGCAGAGATTGAGAACGCTGAGGTCGCCGACAACAATGAATTCTCGCGGAAGTTCGCCTTTGGCGAACGAATGAAGCACAATCTCCGGGCCAACGCCGCTGCTATCGCCCATTGTTATCGCAATCATTGCTGAAATCTCCTTAACGACTCCAAAATGACGGGCAAAATATCCTCTGCCCCGAATCCCCCCGCCTTCGAAACAACGAACAGCCGACTCTCTCGAGTTTCAAGTCGTGACAACGCGATTCCAGGCAGCACTTCCGCCATGGGTATGATTCGTTTGCAATGCAGGCTTCTCGTGATCGAGGACAAAGTGTCGCCTCCAAAGACAATCAGCAACAAAGGGCCGGCTTTGGACACTATTGCGCTCGCAAGCTCTCCAACTCGGTTCGCAATCGCGAGCATCGCGGTCACCCCATCTGACGAACAGAAATCGGCATCCGTGGTGAGAATCACAGTTTTTTCCGAGCGCATTGTTTGAAGGATATTCTCTGTAATTTTTGCCCTGGCCATCTCGCCAGATGCGCCATCTCGCACCAACTCGCTTGGATTTATCTGCGTAATGATGAACCCATTGCGAGCAGCGAAGGTCAGCTGGCGCCGCGCTACCGGGTTAAGGCTTCCGTTCACTACCAATGTGCGTGCCGCGACATCGAGAACTGCCTTCGGTATGGAGGCATTCAATTGCAGCAAATCTTTCAGCGAAGGAGCGAACCCCGCAGACCCAGCGAGATTGGTGAGGGGTCTTACTTTGTGCAGAGTTGCCGCAATCGAGCGAATGTCGGCCTCGCTCTCGCAGTCGAAAATGTAGACGCCCTCGTCCGTGAGCTCGGAGACGTCGTTAGGATCTGCAGCCAAAAGGTGTGTTGGAAGTTGTGCCTGCTGTTCTAACAAAATCGATATATCCGAAGTCAGTATTGGATTCAATGGATCGTTGCCGAACTCCGACCTGTGCAGTTCTACGCCATTTACGTACTGCCTGCCTTTGCGCGTCACGCGCTGTAGCCGGGGAAATGCGGGAACGAAGAACAGCCTCTTTTCTCGAGTGGCATTCATCAGGGCCTGGAACTCGGCTCCCAGGTTGCCGCGCAGTGTCGAGTCGGTCTTTTTGTAGAAATGCTGAATTCCGTGCTTCTGTCCGAAAGCTGCGGCGCATAACACGGCGTCTGCTGCATTGGAAGGGGTGCAATGACGCGTCTCTGTGTTGATTACGAGAACTTCGCAATCGAATGGGCCTTCTTCGTCTTTCGACAGTTCTGGAAGGATGAGCGTCGAGATTTGTTGCTCCGCGAACTGCGCGCCGGTATCGATTGCGCCCGTAAGGTCGTCGGCGATGATCAACAGCTTCGGCATGGTTTCTACCGGTTGTACACGGGCACTGGCCCACGTAGACGGTTCCAGACCTCATCGCAAACTCGCAGAGTGTCAGGCGAGAGAGGGCCTTGTTCGCATGCGGCGAGGTTCTGCTCCAACTGTTCGAGGCGGGAAGCCCCGAGAATGACACATTGCACAGAGGTGTGATGGAGCAGCCAGCTGAATGCGAGACTGAGCAGCGAACGTCCGCACTGTTCCGCGATATTCATAAGTCCAGCGACGGCTTCGAAGTTCTGTTCGTGCCAATACCGGTCCTGATACATACGGTTGTCCGCGAATCTGGTTCCCGGCGTGAAGTGAGACCCAGAATGTTTTCCAGTGAGCAACCCGCCCGCCAATGGGTTATACGCGATGATCGAGACATCGTTTTTGCAGGCGAAAGGAACGAACTCCTGTTCCAGACCGCGTGCAATCAGGTTGTACATCTGTTGCGCAATGACTGCGGGCTTGTAGTTGTGATCTCTGGCGAGGGTCAACATCTCGCAGACTTGCCAGCTTGCATAATTAGACGTCGCGACCCAGCGCACCTTGCCGTCATTTACCAGTCGCTGCAATGCCTCGAGCGTTTCCTCGATCGGCACCTCGTAGTCCGGTTGGTGCAGATAGTAGACATCCAGGTAGTCGGTTTGCAGGCGCCGCAAGGACTCCTCGATCGCTCGCATGATCGAAGCTTTGGAGAGGCCGCTTTGGTCGGGCGCCGGACCCATCGCGCCGCGGACTTTACTCGCGAGAATGACACGGTGCCGGCGTCGTTTCAGGGCATCGCCGAGCATCGACTCCGAAATGCCCTGCTGATAAACATTCGCGGTATCGAAGAAATTAATCCCGGCATCGATGCACCGGCTCACCATCTCGCAAGCCGTGGAAGTCTCCACAGGATTGCCGAAGGTCATCGTGCCAAAACACAGTCGCGACACGTTCAGGTCGGTTCCACTTAACAGTCGTAGTTCCATTTACCCCACCAAACGCAATGACGCAGGAAATCGAAGCCTAAACCTAGGCCGCCATCCTCCGGAACAACTTATACAACTCGCTTTTCAACTCGATGCCGATTCCTGGTTCTTCTGGAAGTCGCACACGTCCCTGCTGAACGCGCTCACGATCGGCAAAGCCTCCGAACGGCTGAAAGATTCCGGGATAAGATTCATTTCCGCCGAGCCCCAAGCCTGCCGCGATGTGCAATGTAAGCTGATGACCACCATGCGGAATACACGTTCTGGAGGACCAACCGAGTTCGGCGAGCATCCCGAGAATCCGTAAGTATTCAACGAGGCCGTAGCTGAGTGCAGGGTCTATCTGGAGAACACTAGTCTTAGGGTCGAGACCACCATATCGGATGAGGTTGCGGGCGTCCTGAAAAGAAAAGAGATTTTCACCGGTTGCCAATGGTGTGCGGCAGCTTTGCGCAACGCTCTTCAAGAGCTCGAAGTCGAGCGGATCACCCGGCTCTTCGTACCATTGCAGACCGTAGCCGTCGAGCGCGCGACCATACTCAATAGCGGTTTTCGTGTCGAAGCGACCATTGGCGTCAACCGCCAGCGTCTGGCCTTCTCCCAATACCGATAGTACAGCTTCGATTCGCTCCAGGTCCTCGGGAAGGGATGCGCCGCCAATCTTCATCTTTACGGTGTCGTAGCCCATGCCGAGGTAGCTCTTCATCTCGTCCTTCAGAGCGTCGAGCCCGCGTGTGCTGTAGTAATAACCGCCGGCCGCATACACCCAGACATCGCGGTCAGCTTTGCCTCCGCGATACCGGTCGGCGAGAGTCCGGAACAGAGGCTTGCCTTCGATTTTTGCAACGATGTCCCACAAGGCCATGTCGAGAGCGCCGACAGCGACGCTGCGTTCCCCATGACCGCCCGGTTTCTCGTTGCGCATCATTACGCGCCAACATCGTTCCGGGTCGAAATTGGAACCCATGTCGTCAAGCAACGCGCTCTCTGGCGCTGCAAGCAGGCGGGGAATCATGCGGCTTTGCAGGATCCCGCTTTGGCCATATCGTCCGTTCGAACTAAACCCGTATCCAGTGACACGGTGCCCATCCCGCATGACGTCAGTCGCGATCGCAACAGCTGAGGCTGTCATCTCCTTAAAGCTGATAACAGCGTTCGCCATTTCGGAGCGGATGGGAACCGTTTCCTCGACGATCTGGGTGATTCTCATCGGGCAGCCCTTTGGATGGCTTTCCCGATCTGAGCAGCGGTCGCGAGCACCCCCTGGATCACTTCTTTCTCGCGAGTCTCGTTCATGCGGATTACCGGAACTGAAAGGCTGACCGCCGCACAAACAGAGCCAGATTCCAAAACGATCGGAACGCCCACACAGATACCGCCTTCAACCGCTTCACCACGGTCGAATGCGTACCCCTGCTGACGGATCTTTTCGAACTCTTTATGCAGGATGTGACGGTCGACAATTGTTTTGGAGGTGCGTGGAAATAATCCGTATCCCTCGAGTATGAGGTCCGCACGAGCCGGTTTTTGAAATGCTGTTATCGCTTTTCCCATCGAACTGCAGTGGGGCGGCAACACACGACCGATACGGTTGCTGTGGCGGATCTCATGGTAGCTGTCCACCGAGTCCAGTACCTGGATGTGATCGTCGAACAGGTACGCCATACTGGCAGTTTCGTTGAAATTCCGTGCCAGCGCCTCCAGGAATGGATGTGCGATATCGCGGATGTGCTCGGCACGTTCTCGCAGGCGCCCAAAGAGAACTTTGGAAGAAAGCAGATATGTACCATCTTCGTTTTTTTGCAGGTATCCGTGGACTTCCAGAGTCACCAGCACGCGGAACAAAGAGGAGACAGAGAGGCGCGTGATATCGCTGATCTCCTTCAGATTCAGGCTGGCCTCTGGATCGTGGAAACAGTCCAGGATGTCGAGCGCACGCCCGATGGCCTTGGAGTGGTACCGTTCTCCGTTGGAATCGCCCGAGGGTAGGAACGATTTGGGCCGCCGCCGCCGCTGGATGTTCGCTGCTGGTTTCTTCGTCACGCTCGCAGACTCCATCAAAGCAGGATCCGCATATACAGTGCGGAATTACACGTACTATACATCTATTCTGAGCAGAATCTCTGAAAAATGAAAATTATTGAAGAAATTGAAAATTGTTATTGACATTGAAAATTATCGGCAACATAATGCCCGACCGTGCTGGGGTGTTTCGATTTCAGGTTTTTTACAAAACTTCAATTGAAGGTGATTGTATGCGAGCTACACGCATTGCCTGTTTAGTACTGTTGCTTGTTGTTGCACTTACGGGGTGGGCTCAAGTCAACACTGCCGACGTGCACGGAACAGTGGTGGATTCAAGCGGTGCTGAGATTCCGGGAGCGGCCGTTTCTTTCAAAAATGAGCTGACAGGATTGACTGGTACAACCACGAGCGACTCTCAAGGGGCGTTCACCTTCAATTTCCTGCCGGTGGGGACCTATTCGCTTTCAGTTACAGCGAAAGGATTTCAGCCTCAAACCCAGACAGGATTGCAGCTCTCAGCAGGACAAAAGATTGCTCTGCAATTCCCTCTTAAAATCCAAGCTGAAGGGCAATCCGTGACAGTGACCGGCGAGCAGCCATTAATTGATACGGAGAGCGCTCAGCAACTCGACACTGTGAGTAACCAACAGGTCCAGGATCTTCCCCTGCCCAAACAGGATTGGACCGCGCTATTGACCCAGCACACGGGAACGACGGAAACGAACAACGGCAATGGTGCCGGGCTCAGCTTCAACGGACTGGCGACCGCTGCATTCAACATCACCGTCGATGGTACCAATGCGTCAAACGACCCGGAGCTGCCGGCGTTTGGGTTTTACCAGTCACCTAACATAATCAATTCCGTTAACAATGACGCGATCTCCGAAGTTAGCGTCACGAAGGGGATTGCGCCTGCGAGTTCCGGTGGGACGATGTCGGGGAACGTTAACGTCATCACCAAGGGCGGCACGAACAATTTCCGAGGCGACCTCTTTGAAATAAACGACGTCAGCGCTATGGACGCCCGCAACTGGTTTCTCCCGACGAAACATCGCTCTACGTTCAATCAATACGGCGGCTCAATTGGTGGTCCGATCATTAAGAACCGTCTGTTTTTCTTCGGCAGCTATCAGGGCGCAAAGCTCAGGGCCTTCCGGGCAGTTACGGATGACGTGCCAACGCCATATCTGATCAGCATCTCGCCGTCTGTCTATTCGCAGGTCTTTCAGGCTTTCCCGGGGGTGACGCAACCCGCCGGAGACCCCACAGCATTGACGGCGCAGGTCACGCGTGCCGGCTCGACAGTGCAGAACGACGGCAACGGAGTTGCACGTTTTGATTTCTACCCAAGTCAGTCGAACATTGTGACGCTTCGTTATATCCGCTCGCGTCCCTATCTCAACAGGCCCAACATCACGCTCGTAGACCCGCGTGCAACGACGGGACATAGCGATGAACTCAATGCCAGCCTCATACATACGGGGCACTCAAACTGGACGTCCTCCACGAGGTTTGGCTACAACCGTTTGAGGCTTGACCGTCAAGACCTCGGCTTCGGTCAAGATCTCGAACAAGTGAAGTTCGGGTTCGACTCCCAGGGTGCAGAGACCTTCGACAAGATTGGGTCAACGTATTCTGGCGAAGAATCGATTGCTATCAACAAGGGGCGACACACAATCGAGTTCGGTGGAATCTTGCAGCGCCAGAATGCCGGACGTCTCGACTTGAATACGACTACGCTGTCCTATTCAGATTTGTCGGATTTCCTTAACAACATCCCCAGCCAGGTCGTGATCACGTTCGACCTGCCGAAATTCGAAATCTACACCTATCAGATTGGCGGCTACATACAAGACGATTTCAAGGTAACCAGCAATCTGACCCTCAACCTTGGGCTCCGATACGACTACTTCACGGTTCCGAAGGAAGCACACAATCGAATTTTCGATCGCGGTGTGGACCCGAACAATCCACAACTGGGACCAGGCTTCGGTCCATTTCGTCCGGCCGACTCGATGTACAAGGCCGATTTCAACAACTTCAGTCCTCGTCTCGGATTTTCGTGGGGGCTTGGCAGCGATCGTAAGACGGTGATCCGTGGTGGCAGTGGTGTCTTTGTCGGTCCCCACCCAATCTTTGGTGGACCTATCGAAGAGGTGCAGGCCGCTGCAAATGTGCCGTTCCGGATTTATCTGAATCGCGACCAGGCGATCGCGGCCGGACTGCAGTACCCGGTCACACGTGACCAGTACTCAAACATTCTGGCAAATCTGCAAAGCTCTGGAGTCCTCTCCTCAGAGTTTGCTAACACTGCGATCGATCCGAATTTCCCGAATCCATACAGCATCCAGTGGATGCTCGGTGTCGAACGCGAACTCCCGTACCACATGGGCCTGAGTGTGTCGTATGTCGGTTCACGTGGCCTGAAGCTGAACATGGTAGAAATCAAGAATCTACCCGATCGGCTCACGGGTGTGGCTCCGGTTCCGACGTTCAGCCAGTTCCGCTATTACACCCCCAAGGATTCGAGTACCTACCACAGCCTGCAGGTGTCGTTGAGCAAGCAGTTTTCGCGCGGTTTGATGTTTAACGCAAGCTACACTCGCGAGTACAACGAATCCTATGGTGACGCCGATCTCCTTTTGCAGAACCCGCCCCAGGACAACAACAATCTTCGTGGGGATATTGGACCGACACCGTACGACGTTCCCAACATGTTCACATTCAACTACGTGTACGACGTTCCGACGCCTCATTTTTTGACGAGCAATCGAGCTGGAAAACTAGTCATGGGCGGGTGGGAATGGTCGGGCATTGTCATGATTCACAGCGGTACACCGTGGAACATACTGAATCCGAATTCGTCGTACCCAAGTGATCGTCCTGATCTCATTGGGAATCCCTATAACTCCAACTGGCGAAGCACCCCGAATCTGCAGTACCTCAACCCGGCAGCTTTCGCTGCACCAACCTGCCCATCGGGCGTCACTTGCACGAACAATGACACAATCGTGCAAGCGAGCGGTGCGCAGTCGGTTCCGGGAACGATTCGGCGCAATGGGATTTGGGGACCTGGTTTCTGGAACTACGACACCACCGTTCGTAAGTCCTTCTCGATTACGGAGCGGGTACGGTTCATGTTGCATGCGGATCTCCTCGACGCGTTCAATCATCCCAACTTCGCCGTAACACCGACGGGACTGGTAACGCAAATCAACAAGGGCAGTTTCGGTCAGCTGACGTCGGCAACCAACCGGCAGATCCAAGTCGGCGCAAGATTGTCCTTCTGACGATGATGAAGGCTGATCCGTTCCCCCATTTTTCGGGTCAGCCTTCGTCACCCGCTGTGATGATCCAATAAACAACTGGGGAACTGTCTCATGCGCTCTTTTTGGCCTGTCTTGATTCTGCTGCTTGTCGCTCCTGCGTCGGTAAGCGCGAGGAGTAAGAGCACTCAAACTCGCGAGAACAACGTCCCAGAGTACGTCAATTCCATCGGGATAAAGATGATCCGGATTCCGGCGGGCACGTTCGCAATGGGAAACTCTCTCCCGACCGACCCGAGAAAGCTTGGTCAGTTCGAGATGCTGACGCACGGTGACTACGACGAGCAACCAGTTCACCAGGTCACGATTTCACACCCGTTCTACATTTCCCAGACTGAGATAACCGCAGCAGAGTACGAAAAATTTCGCATGGATTACCAGGAGGCGGGGCGCTTTCCACCGTACGTAACGGGTGTTAGCTGGTATGACGCTGAGGCATTCTGTAAATGGTTAAGCGAGAAGGAGCACCGTCACTACCGTCTACCAACTGAAGCCGAATGGGAATACGTTGCACGTGCCGGCGGGACAGGGTTATTCGGAAACAGCAACACGATCCCTAAGAGCGGAGAACCAAATGCTTTTGGCATCGAGAACATGAATACTGACGCCTTGGAATGGGTTGCGGACTGGTACGGTCCGTACTCTTACGAGGCACAGACCGATCCAGTTGGCCCTGCCGACGGAGTGGGGCGTGTTGTAAGAGGTGGCGGGATCATGGGTCCGAGCGGTTCTGGGGAACACCAGGAACTGAATGGCCTTGCGCCCTATTATCGGCGCTCAGCGAATCGCGCGAGTGTTGCGCCACAATATCAGGGGCTGCACATGGTCGGGTTTCGCATTGTTGAAGGTCCTGAACCCACGACAAAGCCGACGCCGGTCCAGCCGCGCTTGTGGTCGCAGTTCGTGAAGCAAAAAGACCCTCCTGTATCGGACGGTCCGAGTGCGAAGCGTCCCTGGTTCCACATTCGTCCAATTCTTCCGATCCCGCCCGACAATGCACTTCCAGACGCAATCAAGGCAGCGGGGTTGGACCCAGGAATTCTAGGGCACATTCATTCTCCGGGAGTTGTCGTTTGTCCCAATGGCGATCTTCTCTACATCGCGTTCGCCGCACCGACTCCGGAGACAGAGTATCTTCCCAACGTGCTTCTCATCGCAACGCGGTTAAGGTTTGGCTCTGACGAGTGGGACATGCCAGACGTCTTCTACGACTTTGCTGACGTTAACGATCAAACAGCACTGTTGTGGAATGACGGAAATAAGTTGCAGCTCTTTACTGGCGGAGTTGGCTTAGCGGGTGTTCCATTCCGGTGGCAAACTTCGAAGGATAATGGTGCAACCTGGTCGGAAATCTCATTTCCGTTACTGTCAGGCCCGGTTGGAGGTTTCTCCCCGCAGCCGATCACGAATGCATTTAGAACCTCAGATGGGACGATGTACGTCGCCAGCGATGCGGTGGGTGGGCACTCTCTCCTGTGGGCGAGTCGCGATGACGGAAGAACCTGGTATGACACTGGAGGACGGACGGCCGGACGGCATACAGCATTTGTCGTTCTCAAGGACGGCAGTATCCTTGGGCTCGGCGGCAAGAACACGGACATAGATGGTTATATGCCCGCCGTGATTTCTCGGGATGGCGGCAAGACGTGGGGAGCGCCCTTCAAGACACCGTTTCCAGCTCTTTCGAGTAATCAGCGGCCAGCTCTTATCCGCCTTGCTGACGGCAATCTGTTCCTCGCGGCGGATTGGCAGGACCGTAAGGGAAAGCAACCGCAAGGAATCACGCATCACGGAGTTTACGTTGCGCTCTCGAGGGACGACGGTAAGACTTGGCATATCAAGACCCTCCCCCACACACTGCCGCACGAAGCGGCGCTCTATCGCAATCGGCCGAATTGGAGCCACTATTACGACGACTACGGAACCATCGGCTACGCGGTTGCAAGACAGGCTCCGAATGGCCTGATTCACCTGATCTCCACCATGACTCAACCCTCTCTTGAATTCGAACTGAACGAGGCTTGGATTATGTCTAACGATGACAGACCGACGACAATTCCAGAAACAGAAGCGAGTACGAAAGTGCTGCACGGAACACAGTCTTATCCCGATGGCCGGCTGCAGGCGAAATGGACCGGAATAGTTGACGCGAGCGGCAGGTACCTGCTTCATGGACCTGAAACCTGGTATTACGAGAATGGGAAAAAGCAATACGAAGTGAACTACAGGAATGGAAAGAAAGTGGGAGACGAAACTTATTGGGCCCCTGACGGAAATAAGGTTTGGGAGTGGCAGCGTCAGGAAGACGGTGCTGCTATTTGGAGGCAGTACTGGCCCAATGGGAAGATGAAGCAGGAGTCCCACTGGAATGGCCAACAGGCAAGCGGTCCGGCGACGGCATGGGATCCGTCCGGTCGCATTATCAGCCAATCGGAATTTGAGAACGGTCAATTGCAGAACGCCTCTCCAGTTGAGGCGATTCGATGATCGGTAATATTGTCGCTGTTGCAATTCATAAACGCGGGGGACAGCTTGCCTAGTCTTCGCTGGGTCGATGCCGCCATCATTATCGGATACATGATCATTCTCGCTCTCGTGGGAGTGCGATTCGCGAGGCGGCAGCGGGACACGGAAACCTATTTCGTCGCGAAGCGTTCCGTTCCCGCTTGGGCGATGGGGATGTCGCTCGTAGCCACAATCATCACGAGCGTCACGTTCATCGCATACCCGGGTTCGGGCTATGCCGGGAACTGGTCGTTGCTGGTTCCCGGAGCCATGGTCGTCATAGTACTGATGATTGTTGGTGCTGTGTTGATACCGTTCTTCCGACATGTCGTTCGGATGAGCGCCTATGAATATTTCGAGCGCCGGTTCGGCTATTTTGCGAGGGTCTATTCGTCGATAGCATTTGCGGCAGGGCACTTCTCTAAAATGGGCTTTGTCTTTTATCTCCTTTCTTTGACTGTCAGCAGCATGTCTGGCTGGAATGTTGACCGCGTGATCATGGTGGCCGGCGCGGTGACAGTCTTTTACACGCTCATCGGAGGGATCGAGGCCGTTATTTGGGCTGATGTCATCCAGGGCTTCGTTCTTTGGACTGGCGTACTTGTTTCCATAGGGTTCCTGCTTTTCTTGCCGCCGGGTGGTCCGGCGCATGTGCTTGCGGTCGCGGCACAGAATCACAAGTTCAGTTTTGGAAGCACAGATTTTGCGTTCAGCCGGCCAACAATAATTGTCTTGTCGCTATACGGATTTTTCTTCTACCTCCAGAAATACAGTGCTGACCAGACTGTAGTGCAACGCTATTTAGTTGCCAAAAGCGATCGTGGTGCGCTGCGTGGTATTGCTCTCGGGGCGTCATTGTGTATTCCAGCTTGGACGTTGTTCATGTTCATCGGGACACTGCTTTGGTCCTTCTACCACATTACCGGCGAAAAACTTCCGAGCTATATCACCAAATCGGATCAGGTCTTTCCGCACTTCCTGACCACCCACGTGCCCGTTGGCCTTGCGGGCTTGTTCCTCGCTACACTTTTTGGCGCGGCTATGTCGAGCCTGTCTTCAGATTTGAATGCCCTCTCCGTGGTCGCGGTGGAGGATTTTTACCGCAAGGTGCGTCCACAGTGTACGGATCCTGAGCGCCTGAAAGCAGCAAAAGCATTTGTCGCAATCTTCGGACTGCTTACAGTAATCATCGCGATTCGGTTGGCGCATACGAAGGGAACCGCACTCGCTTTGTACTACGCTATTTCTGCGATTGTGGCCGGGGGACTGGCCGGACTTTTCCTGCTAGCGTTCTTGAGCATCCGTGCCGGTCGAAAAAGCGCTTACATAGGGATCATTGCCAGCCTCGTATTCACAGCATGGGCGACCCTGACCATGAAGGGCGGAAAGATGGTCGACTTGGGGACGTGGAACTTCCCTCTACACGAGTACATGATCGGCGTGATAGGCAACATCGTGTTGCTCGGGGTTGGATACTTCGCAGCCTTTGTGTTCTCCGAAGCAGACGAGAAGAAACGCAGCATGACGGTCTGGGGCTGGCTAGATCAGGTAAAGATGAGAAGGGATCAAGAATTGCAAGGGAGCGCCTCCCAAGCGGAGGCGGAAGGCTGATCGTGATGTTAACGCAGTAGCTTTTTGGGGGAACAATGACGAGGCTTCACCGAGCTATTCAATCAAGTGTTGGGCCATTGCTGGGGATCGCGGTCTATTTTTATGACCCGATCTTTCTCGAGATTGCGGCACGCAGGGGATTTCGCGTTGCCTGGATCGAGATGGAACACGCATTCATTAGTTTTGCGGAAGCGGCCGACCTGTGTCGCATTGCATCGGGTCTTGGAATGTTGACGATGATTCGCATTCCGGATGCAAGACGGGAGAGTGTCCTCAAAGCCGCGGAATGCGGTCCTGACATTATCGATCTCCCAATGGCGAATTCTACCAGCATGCTTCAGGAATTGGTTCAGAGCGCACGCTTTCCACCCTCTGGACAACGCGGCTTCTTCAGCGTGTCCCGAGCTGTTCATTACGGATTGGTCGACAACGTTCCTGCTGAACAGCAGAAGCTCAATGACGAGTTGTGCCTGATGGTCCAAATCGAAACGGCCGACGCGGTGCTATTAGCAGAAGAGCTCTGTCGGACACCCGATATCCACGTCTTTATCGGCCCCTCGGACCTTTCCGCAAGCCTCGGCGTTCCAGGCCAGACCGGACACCCTAAGGTGATGAAAGCCGCCGACCAGACGATTCGTATCGCGAAACAGCATGGCAAGCTGGTGGCTGTCGGCGCGGCTCCGCAGGATTTCCCGTTCTGGGTCAGTCGTGGTGTCGACGTTCTCTTCTGCTCGAACGATATTGCGTGTCTGAAGATCGGTGTTGAGACAGTACTCCAACAGGCAAAGGATGCGATCAGTAATCATGAAGCTACGGGATCGGCTGCGGGCCAGAAGTAGCGAATCGTAAGCAGATCTAACTCAATGTGATTATTTCATGGAGGGTGAGGGATGAAATCGTTGGTCGTGTGCTCATTGGCATTCTTCTTGTTGACCATCTGCCTGGCAGCTCAGCAGAAATCGCAGCCTGCGAATCAGTTGAATTCGAATAATCTTAGGTTCAATGCTGATGGGAAGATCCGTTTATCAAAGAGCAAGAGCTACCAAGAGGCATACATGCCAATGCTATTCCCTTCCTCGCACGCCGCGAATCTGGTCACGCTCAAAAATGGAGATGTTCTCTGCGCCTGGTTCTCTGGAACACAGGAAGGTCAATCCGATGTCGCCATTGTCGTGTCGCGGTTGCCGCATGGTTCCCACCAGTGGACTAAGCCCATCGTGGTCGATCATCAGCCGGGGAAGTCATATCAGAATCCCGTGCCGTTCCAGGCTCCCGATGGACACATATGGATATTTCACACCGAACAGGATGCCAACGCAGGCCAGGCGAACGCGCATGTGCTCTACGTTACGTCAGACAACAACGGGAAAACATGGACGAGTCCTAAGGTTCTATTCGACAAAGCCGGCGCTTTTACTCGGCAGCCACTCGTAATCGTCAGCAAAGATAAATGGATTCTTCCCATGTACTACACGCCCAGTCACGGTATCACTAAGGGGGCAGAGACGAATTATTCAGTAACCGAGATTTCAACGGATGCCGGCAAGACATGGGAGGAATGTGAGATCCCCGAGTCACTGGGCTTGGTCCAACCGAGCGTGGTCGTCGTAGACCACCACTATATTGCGTTCTTTCGGAGCCGCTATGCCGATTTCGTGTACAAAAGCACTTCGGATGATGGCTGCAAATGGACGGCCCCCAAGCCGACAGTTTTACCCAACAATAACGCTTCCATCCAGGTTACGAAGCTCAGGAACGGACACCTTGCGATCGCCTTCAACAACGTCAACGTTAGCGACGAGAAAGGCAAGCCGCGCACCGGACCACGAGTACCGCTTTCAGTTGCGTTGTCTGAGGATGGTGGAAACACATGGTCCGCAGTTCGCGATTTGGAGACACATGACCCGGACTTCGCGAAACAGTTCTCCGGTTTGAGCGATCATCCTGGCCGGGAAGAGTACTCGTACCCTTCCATCATGCAGATGCCCAACGGGAAGATTGGCGTCGCTTATACCTATCGTCGCCAGACGATCAAATTCGTGGAGTTTGACGAAAACTGGATAAAGCAGGGAAGCACCGAAGGGAAGTTCAAGGTGCGCTAGGAGCTTCTCTGTCCGTCTCGACAATCCTTCATCCTTAAGAATTACAAAACGTGCGCAAGCGAGAGAGAGCCAACTTTCGACCGGCGCAACACAAATGGGTCGCTTACGTCCGAGAGTCCGAATGCCGGCTCGACCTGAACGGTCCAATGCTTCGAGACGGAATAGCTGAAGACGGGACCCACATAATGTTACTGGCGCTGCCAATCAAAGCCGAACTGATCCGTGTTGCCGAGCGCACCTATCATCTCGATCCCATAGCCCAGTCGTTGCATCGGCGATCTCAGGCACCATCACCGTGAACGTGTCCAGCAGTACCCCGTATTCGGCGGATTCCGATGGCGTTGACTTGGCAAACCTGCCGTTCACCCCGACGTTCGACGATTCCAGCATCGCCAAAGGTCAGAAGATCGACGTCGTAAGCGGTGGCGGAATGATGGGAGGTGGCGGCATGATGGGAGGCGGCACTTCGTTCGGCACCATCAATGCAAGCCAGGTTTTGCTGGAACAGCAAGGCTTCCACGGTACTGTATCGAATTACAGTGCAAACGGATCTCAAGCCACGTTCACGTTAACGCTTCCATCAGATTCGTCCTTTAGTATCCTGACTGGGGTGTCAGCGATCACGGTCTACAAACAGAACGGAACGCAAATGCACAACGTTTGCGGCCGAAGGTGATGACCGTAGCGACAGTTGTCAGCGCGTACCGGTGCGGAGTTTATGAAACCACTCGCTGCGCCTGTGCCAGGGAGATGGTCAGTTCCTTGGTGCCTACAGGAGAAAGGAGCGCGGCTGTGCAGGATTGCTCATTTGCGGCCAGCATCTTCCACAGTTAGCAGACGTGAGCAGGCCCACGGAACAGTGTCAAATGAGAATATTGAGCAGGATCTTAATTCAGGATTGGATACAGTCCGCCTCGTAACGCGGTTTGTGATACACGGGTGCCGATGCACGACGTGCGGTGCTGCGTTTCAACTCTTTGCCGACACATATCATGACATCTTAAATGCAAACCTGTGCAATCTTGACCTGACAAAGCCTTGCCGACCGGTCAGTATAGATTCACCGTAAAGGTTCACCATGCCGCGTTCATTGGCATTCTTAGCCTTTGCACGAGAGGCAAGGGAATCCCATGCGACACCAGCTTCGTGTACCCTCGCGACTGTTTTCGATTGTGGGTCTCGGTTCGTTAGTAGCTTCAACGAGCCTGTTATGGGCGCAGCGGCCGCCGCCTCATCCAGTGATCGCGTCCCCGCTCCTCAGTTCCACTGTTATGGCGGCAGTTCCGGACCCCACAGCAGAGCCACTTCATGTGCGTGCACAATTGCAGGCAAGTTTCCGGTGGAACCAAGGACTGCCTGAGCCGCGCGTAACATTCACTGCTCTTGGTAACTCATCTCACAAAGCACGTATCGACAATGATTCCGCCTTTGTCTTGCGCCAGGACATCAGAGGCGGACAGCTAATCGGGAAACCGGGATCTTTCGGCGATTATGCTCAGCGCAAACCGCTTTCATTTGAGTCCAGCAACAAAATGCGCATTGATCGGGCACCGCGTCGGGCCGATGACCTGGAGTTCTACTGCCGCCACATTCCATGGGCCGGCTCAATCATCCTACGGATAGATAAGCAGGCGAACGCCCACCCGCGTGTGACACGCATACTCAAGATACTTAAGCCGCGAATCTGAACCGAGCCACCAACAAAGGCACAGCACTTGCCCCACTGTGCAGCAGCATCCGAGAACTTCGAACCATCAACTGCAAGCAAGAGGACGAGGTCTTTGTCAGGTTGTCTTCCTTGAAAAGATGTTTGCTCCGGCCCGGACTGTACACGTGTGCTGTCCTCAACCTACGCGCATTGGTGCCTCCAGTGACTGAACTGAGCTCGCAGATTGAGAACAGTCCGCGTTCCTTACGCCACCCCCCGGCGCCCGCTCACCAAGTTAAAGACGAGAACTATTACCGCTAGGACGATCAACAGGTGGATCAGCGCGCCGCCCACATGAAAGCTGAAGCCAAGGAGCCAAAGAATCAGAAGAATCACGAAAATTGTCCACAACATACTTACCTCCCGGGCTTCTCGGACGAGAAGCCGCGCGATTTTCAGTCTCAATAATATGTCTCGACTCGAGGGTAGGACTGTTCAGGATTGCTCACTCTTCGGATTGTCTATTTGCTTTGGAAAGCGTTGCCTGTTTTGATAGGCCACCGCCTCTGCGTCCAAGCCTTCAAATTTGTACTCCAGAAAAACCGTAGCCTCACGGACTGTGCCAAATTGACCAGACATTCCAACGAATAGCCGATATCGTCATCCTAAGTCCTCTTCTTAGGGGATAACTTAAGTAGCCCAAAGGCCACCCTTCTAAGTTTCGGGCGGCCTTTCTACATTTGATGAAGTCTTCAACCTGTTTTCGAGCTCGGACTTAAAAGAAGGGCAAACCATATTCGACAAGAGAATAATGGAAGGCTAAGACAGCCAAAAAGAGCGTTCCTACCTTTTATGAGAATGAACGGGCAGAAAAGTTCTGGGTGCGTTCGGCGGGTCGGGACCCATTGAAGATTTCCGCCTGCTTCGCCTGTGCCTGCGCGTCCTGAATGCTGAAAATTCCAGACTCACGCAAAACCTTATCTGGAATCGCTATTAAGCGTGTCACCGTTCGCACCGTGCATTTGGAAGAGCAGCTGGCACTGTCCTCCAATGCCTTTTTTAGACGGTTCATTCTGCATGAGTGAGAAAGCGCGTGCCTGTACAACATTGCACAGTTCAGGTCACTTTTCATTGGACGGGCAGACGTGGCATGAAGCAAGGGAAAGGCCCGCGCTTTCCGCGGGCCTTCCGAGCGCGACCCCCTCCCCAAGGGTGGTCGGCTCCAACTCTTGACGTGCATTCGTCACACGAAACTTTTGCCAAATTCAGAGAATCATGTCTGGTCAATATTGACCACTCTTACCCCATGATGTATCTCAGTTCGGCAGTGAATAGAAACGACCGAATGTTTCTCGCTGTCTCCAGATTGCGTCGGTGGCGTTCAACTATTGCGCGAGAAACAAAGAGGTCAATGGGATCGCAAAATAAAGACCACGCAGGTCGAAACATGGCAGGCACAAAAGTGTTTAGGTATTTAGTACTTCGTCGATAGAGAAGAGTTTGAGGAGATCGGCCGAGTCTCTGTGTGTTCTGGGAAGGAACAAGAAGATGAAAGCATATCGGTATTTGGTTGTTGCCGGCTTGGCATTTACGATCGCAGCAACAATCCCAGCATTGGGTCAGAATCGGGACCGGGATGTCAGCGACCGTGGCGGTTGGCAACAGGATCGTGACCATGACGGCGATCGAGATAGAGACCGGGACAGAGGACGCTGGCAGAACAGTCCTGCCTATCACAGCGGCTACAACGACGGTGAGCGCGATCGTGAGCGCAATCGTCGAATTCAATCGAACTCAGGGCGGTATAGAGATGATGACGATCGTCGCGCCTACCAGCAGGGCTACAACGACGGTTACAACAGCCGGAACAACCGCAACGGTGGCTACAACAACGGACCGTGGAACAATGGGAACCGGGGCAACTATCCCAACAATGGAGGGTACGGAAACGGGCGCTATGGTTCCGGGAACGGCTACCAGATGGGATACCAGAACGGTTTCTCATATGGCCAGCATGACCGCAGTGTAGGCAAGCCATTCCGTCCGACCGACAGCCAAGTCTATAACGACGGCGATCGCGGATATAACTCAAGCTATGGCAACAAGGGAATGTACAAGCAACAGTTCCGTCAGGGCTACCAACAGGGCTACCAACGCGGATATTACGGACGGTAGTTTCTCAGTCCAATTACAAACTCAGGCGGCCTTCGGGTCGCCTGTTTCACTTGGCTACCAACCTCTCCAGCAAACGGTCTAGGTGATGACGGCTCCAACCTTCATGCCGCTCGATCCAGGGGACCGCCGGATGGCTCAGTAGTCCCAAGTAGCAGTTCTTACAAGCCCGTCCTGAAGTCAATTCACGCTGCACTCTTCAGATTGTTGATCTGAGCAACGCGGATGCAAACGATTGCGGAGTTCTGTGGCTTCTAAATTTGTTAAGTAAGAAGTTAATTTCGCCTCCAATCAGGAACGCAAAGCCGGAAAGGTAGAACCAGAGGTACAAGCCTGTGGCGGCACCCGGCGGTCCATAAGTCTTGTCGAGGCTTTCGAAGTGTGTGGTGTCTCTCTATGCCTTCGCGACTGAATTCTTGCCGCAGTCACTCCCGTCACCCCAGCAATTTCAGATTATGAGCGATTACCCAACCCTAAATGCAAAGGAACACATGTCGAGTCACATCTGCGCAGCCGCAAGTGATCTCGGCGGGAGGGACCCAAATTCCCCAGAGACCGATCAATTATGAACAGTTTTCCGAAACCAACAGTTTGATACTTGGTTATTCGCGGGGCTCTCACACCGTAGAAGAGCCTTGCGAAGACGATTGGCATTTGTGCCTGTTCCTAAATAAGGAGGCTTCAGTGACACTGGATCTGCTCGATCCGAAGTTGATTGCGCTCGTCGTCGGGGCGATTCTGATCATCGCCGTGTTTGCATGGCTGTACGTGCGTAAACGCCGGAATACTACAGCGGAACTCCGGCAAAAATTTGGGCCTGAGTATGACCGGGCTGTGCAGCAGCATGGGTCTGAACGAAAAGCAGAAACGAAACTTACAGATCGCGAGAAGCGTGTTGAAAAGCTCACCCTTCGCGATCTCGATCCGATGGAACAAGACCGGTTTTCGAAACAGTGGCATGAGGTCCAGTCTCGCTTCGTCGACTCTCCCAAGGGGGCGGTCGCAGAAGCGGATGACCTGGTGTCCTCTTTAATGAAAGCTCGCGGGTATCCCGTCTCCGATTTTGACCAGCGGGCGGCCGACATTTCAGTCGACCATCCCCGAGTGGTGGCAAACTACCGGTCGGCGCACGAAATTGCGTTACGGGCGGGGAAAGACGTGGCAACTACAGAGGATCTGAGGACGGCGATGATTCACTATCGCTCTCTTTTTGAGGAACTGATGCGGACACCGACTCCCGTTGAGAAGAAAGAGGTAGCCTAATGGCTGAACTAAAGACAAAAGAAGGAGAGCTAACTACGGCCGAGCTCGCAGGTTATGGCATTCCACCAAAGGAACTCGAAGGGCCTAAACTTGTGAAAGGCCAAGAACCGCAACCTTTGGATGTAGCGGTTCCAGTCCCACCACCCGTAGCCATGTTCCCTGAATCAGAGTTGAAAGACTTCCGCTCGCAATGGAGCACCATTCAAACCGGTTTCGTGGACGACCCGCGACAGACAGTTGAAGCCGCAGACAAGCTCGTCGCATCAGTGATGCAGCGACTTGCGGAAGGATTTGCCAACGAACGATCGGGCCTGGAAAAGCAATGGGACCGCGGCGAAAACGTGTCCACGGAAGATTTGCGAGTCGCCCTGCAGCGCTATCGCTCCTTCTTTGACAGACTGCTGAAACTGTAGGAACGGCGACGGCCATAGAAGGAAAGGAATCTTGATATAGCACGGATTGAGAAATAACGCATCAACACACCTCGCATGATGAAGGAGAGCTGTATGTCACAAACCGTACTGGAAAGAACAGCGGATCAAATCGCCGAATCAGCCCACCAGGCTTGTTGTGCAACCCGCAAGGTTGGTGACGCATTACAGGATGCAGTCGGCGTGTTGGGCAGTACAGCAAAAAGAGGCGGTGACGCGGCCGAGGAATTTGTGAACGACACAGCTCAGCGCATCCAGCGGCACCCTGCATTAACTGTTGCGGCGACATTCGCCGTGGGCCTTACCACAGGAGCACTCATCGGCTTGCTGATAAAGCGAAAGTAAACTCGTCAAGTTCAATCGGGTGAAGATGGGCTGGATCCTCTTACAGCATAGAAGGAAGGTCGGAGACGGCGTGAGCCCGAGAGTATTGCCGGTTCGTACGCACAACCGGCTCGGTCGCGACCTCCGACCTCAAAAATGAGATGAGCTTCTTTGATAAGCGTACGGCAAATGTGCTCGGCACCATCGTGTTGTTCGGCCTGATCGCAGGGTTCATTTATGCTGCCAGGCGTATTCTCATTGTCTTTCTGTTTGCTGTTCTCTTCGCCTACTTGCTGGAGCCCCTAGTCTCGTTGGTTCAGCGTCGGTCGAGGTTCTCCCGCGGATCGCGCTGGCTCGCTATTCTCCAGGTCTACCTGATCCTGCTGCTGATTATCTCGGGAGTGCTATTGGGTCTTGGTCCACGAATCGCCAACGAGAGCCGTACATTTGCGACAGCCCTGCCCGGCCTTCTGGATAAGTTGTCGTCGGGCGTTATGGTTACCCAGTTTGGCGGAAAGCACGGCTGGAGCCAGGACACGCAGATCCGTGTGCAAGAATTCTTCGGAGCACATCGTGAAGCAATTATTGCATGGGCAAGGGACTTTGGCGGCCGCGCCACGATGCTGCTGACGAATGCTGTCTGGCTCATCGTCATACCTATCCTGGCCATCTTCTTCTTGCGCGATGGGCGGGGACTCGCCAATTCGGTGATCGAGATCGCAGAACGCCGACGGCAACGCCAATTCTTGAGCAGTATCATTGAGGATCTCAACCTAATGCTCGCGGGATATATCCGTGCCCAACTTATCTTGGCCGGGTTGTCGCTGGTGGTTTATACCGTCGTCCTTTTGTTGTTGCGCGTACCCTATGCAATCATTCTCGGCATAGTGGGGGGTGCCATGGAGTTCATCCCCCTCGCTGGTCCCTTGGTCGCAGCATTGGTAATTGTGGGTGTCGCGTTCCTGACCGGCTACCACCACCTGCTTGTCATCGCCTTGTTCCTGGCCGCGTGGCGGTTGGTGCAGGACTATGTCAACTCCCCGCGCATTATGGGTGGCAAGCTCGAGCTTCATCCGTTGGCGGCGTTATTCGCAATTCTCACTGGCGGAGAGATAGCCGGAGTGATCGGGGTATATCTTTCAATTCCGATCATGGCTACACTCCGCATTGTTTGGAAGCGCTGGCAGAAGTACTCCGCGACAGATGGTGCCTCGAAGGATTCCGGGTAGCACAATAACGCCCGTCAGTCTCCAGCCGGATCCTAGCTCCACCGCCGCCAGTCCTACCCGGGACTTGATATGGGGGAGCAGTCGTTGACATGTTCCACAACCTCTTTGAAGACTGAAGGACTGCAGATGAACAAAGAGCCGGCGCGTTACGGCCGGCTCGTGCGGACTACCGAAGCGTGGTAGCGCTTCGGCTACCCAATGCTGGGAGTGTGGTGGGCCTTAACTGCCGCTCACCGGTCGTGGTTCCGATCACTTCCCCAGCTCCTACCAACTCCACAAGTCAATTGTTGTCATAACCTGCGGAACATTACGATTATCAGTATCAACCATGGAGAACTTGAAATACTGATCACAATTGACCAGGAACGATAGATTGTGTTGTCGCTATTTGACGTGGAGTTGAGCAACACTGCAAACATCAGCCGCCCAATCTGTGGGATGTGTTTTTCCGGCGGCGGGTTTGGGGAACCGCTGCGCGCATTGCGTCGCCATCGACTGTTCAGAGTCCCCGTGCGACATCACCTGATCTGCTGCCATGCACCCGCAATACAACTGCTCTCGAATGTTTTGTCGGTCGAATCCATATAAGTCCGCGAAGATCTTATGCGGGACGATCAGAATGATTCCGTAAGGCAGACTAGGTACTTCAGCCGAGTCCCCTGGGTTGTAGGACTCAATTGGAAAGTCTACGTTGAAGGCCCGGATCTTTTCCAGATATTCAAGGGGGATATCAGCGCGTTGAAACATATTGTGCTGTTCTTGCCGCCACGCGAGGAACTCATTCGCGATCTGAGCAAAACTCAGGTCCCAGCGATACGGAACTCCCACGGTCAGCTCTATTGTTCGCTTCAGTATTTTGTGGCCATCGGTGAACTTGCGGGTGCCTTTCTTGCAGCACTCATTGGGGTCCGGAATCGCCGCTTCGTCTGATGATCGAGAATATGGACTTGTCATAAGTACAAACAACTCCCGGATGGGTCTTTCGTGTGCGGGAATCCACTTTCCCTGCCTGTTGCAAGGAGGTGTTGATCCACCGTCGATCGGGACCACGGAGGTGTCACAAGTCATGAAATAGCTGCTCACCGGAGTCACTCGACGCACCCCAGCGTCCGCAAATTGCATCCATTGGTTCTTGTCTGTTATTGCCGGATCATCTTGGATTTGGGGCATACGGCCATAGATCGGTATCAGAGAACTTGCAAACACGTAGTCGAGGAATCTCTGGTTGTCTTCCGCGGATGATTTTGAGGCGACGACTTCTCGATAGCTGCCATCCCAGAAAGACACTACTCCCACGCGCACGGTTCGGCCCGTTAGAAGTTTCTTTGAATCTACTCTGTCGTGGATGAGATTCCGCACAGGTGTGAAATCATTCAGGTTCTCAATCCTGAAGAGACCGAATCGCAACATCCCAAGGAAGCGTTTCTTGAAAATGTCTGGGGGCCCCTTGATCGACTCCCACACCTTTGCCAGTTCCTCTGCCTGATCCGCAAGATAGTTAAGAGATCGTTTCGGATCGTTTGAACTCGCCGCTTGTGCGAGAAAGGCTGCATTGAGCGCCCCTACCGAGACACCGGAGATTTCTTTGAAATCACAATGTCGATGCACGACGAGATGGTATATTGCGCCCGCTTCGAAAGCGCCTTTGGCGCCTCCGCCACTTAGCACCAGCGCGCGACTATCTCCCGGTAAACAACCCATCGATTGAGCGAAAGCGAACGTGCTGACCATCATCATCGTTGCAAGAAGAAGCTGCCGCATCGCTTTCCCCGCCAGTTGGTAAAATAAAGAGGAACTCTGGCTGTTCCGTTCTGTTGATCAGAGTGTCTCTTCGTTGCGGGCCTTCTGCTTTAGATGTTCCCCGACTGCTTAACTGGTCGATGGTCGCTTGCGCGTTCCTGCAACCGCCAACCCAATCCCGCCTACGATGAGCACCGCGCTAATAATTGGCGACACACGCTCACTATGAGTGGTCTGGATACCGATCTTCACACCTCCGGCTTTAAGGCTCTCCTTCTCGGTGCTTGGGATTGGCACGAACAGGGATACGATGCCGAGAACAACTATGAGTAGACCCACATACAGCAAGATCTTCATAAAAGCGCTCCTTGGATCTTCTGCCAGGTAACCAGGATATTGTCCGGCTGCACCGACCGACCTGGTCGATAAAGCCGGGCACGTGTTGTGACGATAATCAGTTCGGCCTCTAGTGAAGCGATTCCAATCTCAGTATCTGCGACAAAATGGCCCCCAGAACGCTATAGTTTCCGTTGTAATACCTGCCGTATCGATATCGACTGTAGTAGCCATCTTCGTAGCCGCGACGAAAACCCTGCCTGAAATAGTAGTTGTAGTCGTCCCGTTCTACGTAATAGCCGTTATAACCGTAGTTCGCGTCCCGATAAGCGTAAGAGTCTCGGTAGTTGTAACGCCAGCGATCCTCGCGGTCTGCCCGCCCTGCCCGGAAACCTTCCTGATAACCATAGTTAATGGCTTGGCGAAGATAATCCGCGCCGTATTGGTTGGTCTCGTAGTAGTGGCCCGCACGACGATAACGATAGGTTGGAGCCGTATAGAAATAAGGATCGCGGTCGTAATCGGGGTGACGATCATTCTGAAGAAATACCTGCTGTTGGCGCAGGTGCTCGAGATACTCCCCCTGGATCCGATACTGCGCCATGCGCTTCTGCTGCTGTAACTGTGCTGTCTGTTGTTGCAGGACGACTTGTTGGTGATCGAGTTGCTGGCGGTACAGCACCAGGCGCTGTTGCTGCTGTTCGACAAGCTGTTGCTGACGTTGTTGCGAAAGACGCGCTCCTTGTTGTTCCTGGGCACGCTGCTGTTGCTGAGCTTGTTGCCGTTGTTCCAGAGCGCGCTGTTCCTGCTGCTTGTTCTGATTCTGCCTCTGCAGTTCCTGAGCGCGCTGTTCCTGCTGCTTGTTCTGATCCTGCTGCTGCAGTTCCTGAGCACGCTGCTGCTGCTTGTCCTGATTCTGCTGCTGCAGTTCCTGAGCACGCTGCTGCTGCTTGTCCTGATTCTGCTTCTGCAGTTCCTGAGCACGCTGCTGCTGCTTGTCCTGATTCTGCTTCTGCAGTTCCTGAGCACGCTGCTGCTGCTTGTCCTGATTCTGCTTCTGCACTTCCTGAGCGCGTTGCTGTTGCTGCTTATCCTGATTCTGCTTCTGTTGTTCCTGAGCGCGTTGCTGTTGCTGGGGCGCAGCTTGTTGCGCGCCCTTTGACTTCTCCGGTTTAGCTTTCTTCTCTTTGTTCTTTTTGTCCTGCTGCTCTTGCTTCTGCTTGTCACTTTGCTGCTCTTGTTGTGTATAGGCAAGAACAGGGGCACCGAGCAGCAAACAGAGGATCGTCGTGGTAACAACTCCAACGGTTTTCATACCGACTGCCTCGCTTTGGCTGCCTGACTCAAGTTCCATGTTGAATTCAGGCCGAACTTACTTCCTGTTTTACTAATCCAGACGGGCTGTGCGTGTTTTCTCATTGCGTGGGATTGCCCGCCACGGTCGGTGTCGCCGACACCGCCTTCAACTGGTCCAGGGCAACCAGCACACTCTGCCACCGAACCTTGTCCTTCTTAGTCTCGAACGGAAGAGTGAGATCGGCATAAAAGCGCAGAATGTTATCGCGCAGCTCCGGTGACGTCCCATCGAACTTCCGTTCTGCCAAGCGCATCAGCAGCTTTGCGTAGGTGTCGTCTGCGAGCGAGTATTCCGCTGCCTTGGTTGGTTGCCCACTATCAAAATCGTAATTGGGTAGAACGAGGGCGCCATTCCGCTCCGCAACAAGAAGGGCCCGATACTGATCAACCGTAGTATTGATGCTCTTGATGTACAGATCCTCCGTCTTGGGGGTTGGGTTATTGAATGCCAACCCTTTGAATGGACCAATCTTCGGCATGAATCGCAGAAGTGTCGACAGTATGCGGGTGCCGCAGCCCGGCTTCACGTAGTCTTTTCCCCACTCCCGTTCATAATCAGAGCGAGAAAGACGATACAGGAACTTCTTTTTCGCGAAATTCGGCGTCTCGCGCATCAGTTCTTTCTTGTGGGTTTGCAGGGCAACCTGGGTCATTCGTGGAATCATTCGGCTAATCGCGAAACGATACGAACCGATTGCCATATCCTCGTGTGTGAGCACGTCCTTCAGATCAACTCCGTAGACGACGGGAAACACCCGTTCGAGTAGGGATTTGGAAACTTGAAATCCAATGAAGTCGTGGTATTGCTGCGAAGCGTAGCGATTCTTGGCAACCTGCACCGTGTCGAAGCCGAACTCCGTTTTCAAATGCGCTGTCCTGTCCTGGGCATAGCGAACCCATTGACCAAACTTCGCTCGAAGTTTCGGATACTCGATGCCAACGGCTTGGTTTACAGCCGGATGGCCGGCAATGTCCGACGCATAGTGTGAGAGTGCACCTAGCGCGAAGGCATACTCATTGACATCCTGGCTCTCGATCAGCAACTCGCGAACAAAGTCTCCACTGCGAACGTAATGCACCAGGTCGCTAAACTCCCTGCTGCCGAATGGGTAATAGCCTAGGTCCTGGATAACAGCGCCACCGTATGCGTAGGAGTGCGCAACCCTGACCTGCTCGTCCGTCAATCCCGGATATTTCTTGAGAAGAAGCGGCAAGATCTCATCGGCCCAGAGCAGGTCGACGACTTGCTCATGCGTGAGAACCGAGTATGCGGACAAACCGCCGCTGAACATCAGCACCAGGAGAAGAAGCGCCGCTATGTGTGCAGAAAGCAGTCGCCAACCCTTGGTGTTGGCGACTGACGACATTGCCAATGGGTGCATAAATCAAATCTGACCGAGGAGGAGAAGAACGATCAGTACCAGAAGGATCAATCCCAACCCTCCGGTCGGGTAATAACCCCAGTTCCTGCTGTAGGGCCATCTTGGTAGCGCACCAAGGAGCGCCAGGATCAAAATCACGATTAGTATGGTTACAAGCATGTTTGCTCCTTTTGACTGCGGCTTGCAGGCAAAATTCAAAGACAGCTAAGCTCTCAAATCTCTTGATGCCGGCGGTGCGAGTCTTTCATCCAACGTGGATTCGGGAAATGGAATGCAAAACCCCGAAGACATTCAGCAACCACAAAACAACCCCGATGACCACGACTGCATTCAGAATTGACTTGATGGTTGACTGCATTGGGATGAAGCGATTCACCATCCACAAAAGGACACCCACCACGATCAGAACTACAAGCAATTGAACTAACGGCATATGTGCTCCGACCTTCCTTGCTCCGCCAGGCCATTTCTCCCGATTCGACCTGGCGCATAGCCTATCTTCTATATCCGGTTGCCAAGGCATTCGCTCCCGGGTGCTTGCGCTCATTCCGGCCGAGTTAGTCCTTCGCGGCCTCTACAGCCTGTGCCTTTGCGCCCCTGACAGCGGCCAGGAAAGAGTGAGCTGATTCGGGTGCAGCTACTTTGCCCAGCAGCACATTCCGGG